>CAZOCA010000018.1:3411-14700 GCA_964578105.1 uncultured Pararhizobium sp. | reverse complement strand
CTGTTTCAGTCCGTGGTCCCTGAAGTGTTGCCAGACGAAAATGACTACACTCAGGCGCTCTCCTGGTCGCGCATAGCCTATACTCTGGAAGCTGTTCTAAGTCCGGTCATCGCCGCAGTATTATTGAATTTGGTGACCGGAGAAGCGCTTTTCTATGCAGCAGCACTCGCATTTTTGGGGTCGGTTTTGGCGCTGGTCTGGGCACAGATACCCAAAGTCATTTTTACGAGCCGCAAAGGAACGCTTTTGAAACGGACGGGATACGGCCTTTGGGTTCATTGGCATACACCAAGGTTGCGCGGACTGGTCCTTCTCAAATTTGCACTGTCGCTTGCAATGGCCTGGGTGTTGGTCAATTCCGTCGTCTATGCCGGTGCCCGCTTGGGCGATGCGGATGAATTTTTCCCAATTCTCATGGCGTGTTACGGTGCTGGCGCTGTTTTAGGCGCCATTATTGTTCCAGGAATGGTGCGCAAAAGCAGTGAGCGAACGACCATGTTCATAGGAACGTTTGGGTTCGCGGTTGCAGGCGCGGCATTTGCGCTATTACCGCCTTTAAGCCTTCAGGCATTGGGTTTGATTTGGGTTGTATTTGGCACAGCTTCGTCTTTGACATTGACCCCTGGAGGGCTCGTGATAACCAAATCCGCTACGTCGCGCGATCGGTCAGCTGTGTTTGCAGCGCAATTTTCATTGAGCCATGCCGGATGGATGATTGCCTATCCGTTTGCGGGGTGGCTGGCGGGATATACATCACTTGAAATTTCTCTTCTCATATTGTCGATGATGTGTGCTTTGGTTGCCGTTGCCGCGCTTGTGGTCTGGCCCGCGACTGATCCGCAAGAACGACTACATTCCCATCCAGGTCTGCCCAGCAATCACCCGCACCTGATCACGGTGCCCGCCATGGGCGCGCAGCACCGGCATATCCATAAATTTCGCATTGACGATTTACACCCAACCTGGGGCCAGGGATCAGCCTGATGCTGAACTTTTCCCAAACATTCTGTAGGATGGTTTGAATGCAAAGTAAGGACCCTTCACCTATTGATGCCCGGGGCCTAACCGCTCTTGAAGAGCGGATCAAAGAGGATCTGGGGTTTCTGTGTTATCCGGGCACCAGTTGGGTGCCACAGAAGGACGGTGTGACAGATGTCGTCATCATCGGCGGCGGCATGTGCGGGTTGGTTGCATGGTTGGCGCTTTCCACTGGGGGCATAAAGAATATTCGCGTACTGGACCGCGCAGCCAAAGGGCTTGAAGGTCCGTGGCTCAGCTATGCGCGGATGGAAACGCTTCGATCCCCCAAAGTGCTGACTGGCCCTGCATTTGGGCATGGCGCATTGACATTTCAGGCCTGGTATCGCGCGCAATTTGGGACCGAGGCCTGGCAGAAACTGGATAAAATTCCGCGCACCATGTGGATGGATTATCTTTGCTGGTACCGTGAGACGCTTGATGTACCCGTGGAAAATGGCATCTCGGTCGACCATGTGGAACCAGAAGGTGATATGTTGCGCCTGACAGTCTCCGGCGCTGAAACCGGAACGATCCTGACCCGAAAATTGGTATTTGCGACAGGGCGTGACGGCACAGGCGGTCCGAACATTCCAAAATTCATCGAAGAATTGCCGCGCCATCTTTGGGCACACAGCGCCGACGAAATTGACTTTGCGGCGCTCCAAGGCAAGCGGGTTGCAGTCATTGGCGTTGGCGCCTCTGCGGTGGACAACTCAGCGGAAGCCTTGGAACATGGAGCTGCAGAAGTGCGCCACCTGATCCGCCGCAAGGAAATGCCCAGGATCAATAAAATGATGGGCATTGGCAGCTTTGGATTCACCGCAGGGTTTGCTGATCTGCCTGATGAGTGGCGCTGGCGGTTCATGCAATATAGTTTTTCCACACAGACGCCCTCACCGCGCGGTTCGACGCTGCGTGTCAGCCGGCATTCCAATGCATATTTTCATTTTGGAAAAGCCACCATACGCATTGAAAAGTCCGGCGATGCTGCAATCATTCATTTTGCAGACGGCACATCGTATGAGGCCGACTATGTGATCCTTGGTACGGGCTTTGTCATCGACCCTATGGCGCGGACCGAGTTCGGAGATATCGCTGGCGAAATCCTTCTTTGGAAAGATGTCTATACACCGCCGGAAGGCGAAGAATCGGCGGATCTGGGGCGTTTTCCATATCTGAACACAGATTTCACATTCCAAGAAAAGCGACCCGGCACTGCCCCCTGGCTGAACAATGTCTATTGTTTCAACTACGGGGCCTCAGCAAGTCTGGGCAAGGTAAGTGGTGACATTCCCGGGATCAGTTCAGGCGCTGCATGGTTGTCTCGTTCCGTCGCTGCCACGCTCTATGCTGAGGACGTACAGACCCACTGGCAGAGAATGCAGGATTATGCCTCCCCAGAATTATTGGGCGACGAATGGGTTGAGACCGATTTGAATGACAGCACACAGACTCAAGAAGGTCAGGTCGCATGAACTCCACTGAGATGACTATTCTAAGTAAGGCTGACCTTCTTCTGGATGGGGATGTCGCAGAAGCTGTGATGGGTCGCGCAAATATCTTTGGTATGTCTCAGGCCGCTGAAGGAGCCGTGTTGCGACCAAAGGATTTTGGCGCGTTTGACCATGATTTGCGCGCTGCACTGGCCGCGCGCGTGGCCCGATTAGCTGCAGATGACAAACTGGCAGCACATTATCTTTCCAGTGCGGGTGACAAGGCCATCCTGGCTGAACCAGCAGAGACAGGAAAAGCGTATCAGTTGGACACAGTGTTGGCGTTCGTCGACAAGGTCGCAAATCAAACCAAAGACATTGACGCTGCTGACATCACGCAGTTGCAGGCTTCGGGGATGGCGGATGCAGATATTGTGCGTCTTTGCGAACTTGTTGCATTCCTAGCCTATCAGGTTCGGGTCATTGCAGGACTGCGGCTTATGCAAGGGAGCGCTGCATGAACCAGATCATACATAAATTTACCCGCAATGTGCCGCATTGGCAGCCTCGCGTTGAGCCGGTCAAACTGGCAGAGGCCACGCAGGAGCAACTGGATGCACTTCAGGTCACTCCGTCCAACACGAAGGTTTCAGAATATGTGCTGACATTGGCTCACGACGTTGAAAGCCTGACCGTCAGAACGCCTCTGTTCAACGCCATCATGTATGATCCCGGCGGGATGTCACGCGCGGAGCGCGAGCTGGGTGCATTGGGCGCGTCCCTGGTAAACCGTTGTATATATTGTGCAGCTGTGCATGCGGACCGGCATGCAAAGTTGAAGAAGGATACAGCGATAACCGACCAGCTTTTTGCTTACGGTGATAAGGCCGAACTGAGCCCCAGAGATCAGGCGATTTTTGACTTTTCCCGAAAATCCGCTGAAGCTCCTCCAGCTGCTGGTCCCGATGATATGGAGGCCTTGCGAAAAGCGGGGCTGTCGAACGAAGAAATTCTTGATCTGATCCTTTCTTCCGCGCTTTTTGGCTGGGCTAACCGGTTGATGCATGTTCTTGGCGATCCCGTGCGCCAGAAAGGCAATTCATGAGTGACGTCAAACGTATAGGCATAGCAGGTGCGGGTTCTATCGCATTTGGCACCGCTGCACTTTTGCACCAGCAAGGGCATGTGCCAATGCTCTGGTCTCCCTCCGGAGCCGGAACAGCAGGACTGGAGTCAGCACCACTTTGCGCTGAAGGTGCAATCAAAACAGAGTTCAAGGTGGGGATTGCTCAATCTGCAAAAGACCTGGCGGAGCAAAACGACGCATTGATCATTGCGCTTCCAGCTTATGGCCATAAATCGGTTATGGACGCACTGGCGCCTCATATCCGCAATGGGCAGCACATTATTATTTCATCTCACGCATCCTTGGGCGCTGTTTATCTCACGCAGGCTTTGGCAGCTCGAAATGTCCGCGCGCCAATCACCGCGTGGGGCACCACAGCAATCACGGGGCGAAGGCAAAGCGATACGACGGTAAAGGTCAACACTGTGCGCAGCCTGATCGACTTATGTACCGTGCAGGATACTTCTGCCGACGTGAATGGTCTAACGTATTGCCAGCAGCTTTTCGGCGATCGCTTCCAGGAACGCGACGGCCTGCTGGCGATTTCATTGTCCAACCTGAATCCGCAAAACCATTTGGGAATTGCCCTGGGCAATATCACGCGAATGGAGCGCGGTGAGATTTGGAGCCAGGGTCAAAACGTGACCCCCAAAGTCGGGCAGTTGCTTGAGCAATTGGACCTGGAACGTCTTGCCATCGCCAATGCATTGAATTTGAACGTAAGAACGATTTTTGAACATTTTCATCTCAGTTTTCACGTTCCTGTCGCGTCGATTTCAGACATGAACCAAGCGATGCATGCCCAGGGCAATGGAGGCATCGGCCCAGCGAGCGCAGACAGCCGCTATGTGACGGAAGATGTACCCTACGGGCTGCAGTTAACTGCAGTTCTGGGAAGACTGGTGGGTCAACCCGCCACACTGCACGAGGCAGGAATAAGTATATTCTCTGCTATGTATGGCCGGGACTTCACGAATGAAAACAGCATTTTGAATGCGCTAGAGCTCAACCGCTTCGGCCTAAACGACCTGCAACAAGCAGCCCGTACCGGCTTATTGCAGGTGACACCTGAACCGGTGTTTCAAAACTGAATGATACGGAATTAACCTGACTCAACTAGGAGACACCCGATATGACCAAACTAATTCTCAACCGTCGCCGCTTCTTGAGCACCGCCGCCGTGACCGGCGCCGCTCTTGCCAGCCCCGCGTATCTGCGCCGCTCCTATGCCGCAGGCGGTGAAGTGAACATCTGGACCTATAATGACTTCGTCCCCACCGCGTTCAAAGAACAGTTCGAGAGCGAAACTGGAATCAAGGTGAATGTGCGTCTGGTCGATGATCAGGGGAAACAGTTCAATTTGCTCGCTGCAGAAGCGCCAAACCCCACAGTGGACATCATGACTGTTGCAGGACACCGCTTTTTGCACTTCATCGACAACAAGCTTCTTGCACCACTGGATACCGACCGTCTGAGCAACTGGGGCAACATCAACCCAACATTTTCCGAAAGCGACTGGTCCACAATCAATGGAAACAAATGGGGTGCTCCAATCCTGTCGGGAATGGAAGTCCTGTCTTACAACACCGATCTAGTCGATGCTGAGGAAGCCAAAAGCTGGGACGTGCTTTTCTCCGAGAAGTACAAACAGAAAACCGCCTATATCATTCAAGATATGATGTCGATCGTCATGCTTAAGCTTGGCTATGACGGCAACATGGTCGCCTATATGGATGACCCGGAAAAAGCGGCTGCAATTGTTGAAGAAGCCAAACAATTCCTGATCGACAAGAAGCCGCTTGTTCGTAAGTACTACGATGGCGGCGCTGAAATTCAGCAAATGTTTGTGAACCAGGATATTTCACTTGGTCATAGCTGGAACGGCCCGGCCGCTGCTCTGATCAACGATGGCTTCCCACTTGCAATGACCATTCCGCGCGAAGGCTCATACGGCTTTGTTTATACTTATAACATTGCCAACAATGCGCCCAACGCAGACAACGCCTATACGTTCCTCGATGCGATTCTGGCCTCGCCCGAAATCGGCGCGTCGATGACGAAGGCTTCTGGGTTTATCTCGACTTACAAAGACTCCTCACAATATCTGACAGATCTTGAGAAGAAGTCGACATCGTTCTCGGATGAGGAAATAGCTAATCTTCAGTTCTTCCGCGCCGAAGCGAACGAGATGAAATACAGCCTTGTTGATCCAGCTGTTGAAGCCATCAAAGCGGCCTAAGCCACAATACCGACACTGCCTAAACATGTCCTTGTTCGCCAATTCTGGCGGACAAGGCACCCCGACTTATTTGCGCAAGGAATTCCCGAATGAGAAATGACGCGAGCGCGAACCGCGTTGCTGTCCCACGGAGGAAGACAGACCGCACATTTTGGGGTCGTCTGGCGAATTGGACACCGTACCGCTCACTCGTTCGATTGGCGACAGCTTCGCCACGACGCCAGTTTTGGGTCCTCGCTTCTTTACCGATTCTGTGGGTTCTGAGCCAACATTTGGGGCCAATGCTGCAGATGGTGCGTGTAAGTCTGACCGATGCCTATCCAGTTGCGGTCGGCGTTGAACAGCACTTCACATTTGACAATTACGTGCGCTTCTTCGGGGAACGTATTTTCTGGCAACCATTTTTCCGAACCCTGACCTTTGCAGGGGTTCTGACTTTTTGCACTTTAATCCTGACCTATCCGGTAGCCTATTTTCTGGCGCGTCATGTCAGCCGTAAAAACCAAATGTTGATGTTGCTGCTGTTGCTGATCCCGTTCTGGGTCGGAGAAATCGTTCGCACCTATGCCATTATGATCCTTCTGGGCAACACAGGCGCAGTGAATCAGGCGTTGAAATGGCTAGGATTGATCGATGAACCCATCCCGTTTATGTACACAAGTTTTTCTATGGGCATCGGCATCGTCTACCTCACCGCGCTCTATATGCTTTTGCCGCTCTATTCAGCGTTGGAAAAGCTTCCCAAGAGCTATAATGAAGCGGCGGCCGATCTTGGGGCCGGCGCATGGACGCGGTTTCGTCGTGTAACGTTACCTTTGACACTCGAAGGAATTTCTTCGGGATGTACACTGGTCTTCCTGATATCGACCGGCTTTTACGCCACACCGGTTTTGCTGGGCGGGCCATCAACCACCGTGTTTTCCGAAACCATAGCAGGCTTCTTCCACAATGCTGGGGACGAATGGCCGACAGGTGCTGCCTTTGCAACCATCATGTTCGTTGCGGCAATATTCCTGACGGGAACATTCCAAAAATTGATGCAGGCTCTGCGTAAGGGAGACACAAAATGAATCGTGGCAACCGAATTCTGCTGGCGTGCTCCTATTGGGCCTTTGTCCTGTATGTGTTTGTCCCGTTGCTTCTGATGATCCTGATGGGGTTCAAGGACAGCAAATTCATTGGATTTCCGATCCGGTCCTGGACTCTGGATTGGTACACCGGCGTATTTTCTGATGGCGATGTGGCCTCGACATTGGGCTATTCTTTGGCCATAGCCGTGCTGTCAACCTTGATTTCCGTAGCCGTTGGCACCTGGATTGCGGTTCTGCTCGAAGGTCGCAAATTTTGGGGACGCACGACCGTTTTTGGGCTGACACTACTACCTGCTCTGATTCCGGGAATTATCTCCGCAATTGCATTTCGAATCTATGCGCGCTGGCTTGGGATCGAACCCGGCATGGGAGCCATTGTCTGGGCACACGCAGTGCACAATGTTCCCTTTGTCGCACTTGTGGTCATGGCGCGGCTTTCAACATTGCCTAAAAGCCAGATCGAGGCAGCGCGTGATCTGGGCGCTGATCCGATCATCACCTTCATGCGCATCACACTGCCTTATCTGATACCGGCCATTTTGGGAGCAAGCATCTTTTGCCTTCTTCTCAGCTTTGACGATTTTGTCCGCTCGTTCTTCCTTGGCGGGTACGAGCCGACACTGCCTGTCTTGATCTTCGCCAAACTGAGATCGGGTATGTCGCCCGAAATCAACGCAATTGCGACCGTCGCATTGGTCCTGACAGCCGCATTGGGCATCTGGGCTGAAAGATTTACGCGCCGTATGAACAAGGATTCCAAAACATGACTGGCTCATCTGCACTTGTCCGCATCGAGGGCGTTTCAAAAAACTTCGGTGATGTATTGGCGCTGGACAATCTGACCCTGGATATTGCACGCGGCGAGTTTGTGACCTTTCTTGGTCCCTCTGGCTGCGGCAAGTCTACGACGTTGAGAATACTGGGCGGGTTTGAACGTCCATCATCAGGTCGCATCATTCTGGACGGCGAAGACGTGACCTTGCAGCCGCCGGAAAAACGCCATGTAAATATGGTGTTTCAGGACTATGCACTGTTCCCTCACATGACCGTACGGCAGAACATTTCGTTCGGACTTGAACTGATGGGCATGGACCGCGCAGGCATCGGGCGCCGCCTGGACGAAATCATGGCCTTTCTCGAGCTCGATTCATATGGCGATCGTTATCCTGGCCAACTATCGGGTGGGCAACGCCAAAGGGTAGCTCTCGCCCGGGCGCTGGCGCCAGATCCGGCGCTGTTGTTGCTGGATGAGCCTTTGGGCGCGCTTGACGCTAAGCTTCGTGGACAGGTGCAACTGGAACTCAAGTCAATCCAGCGCCGCACAAATAAAACCTTCTTCTTTGTAACCCACGATCAGGAAGAGGCACTGACGATGTCCGATCGTATTGTTGTCATGAATAATGGCCGGGTGGAGCAAGATGGCACACCAGAAGAACTGTATTTCCACCCTGCCACCCGGTTTGTTGCCGAATTCATTGGCGAAACAAATCTGTTATCAGGCGAAATGCGCGGCAAGGATGGCGATACGGTGATGATGGATTGGTTCGGTCAGACATTGAGCGGCCGTGCACCGGCAGGTGTTCCAGATGTCGGAGAGGCCATTACAGCTTCAGTGCGTCTTGAAAAACTGGGCTTTTCCCATGATCGGCCCGCCTCTGCGAATGCAGTACAGGGCAAAGTCATCGCAAAAACATTTCTCGGAAGTCGCCTGGCGGTAGACCTGGCCGTGGATGAAGCACAAGGTGCCGTTTTGCGGGCATTTGTGGATGCCGAAACCGGTCAGTCGATTGGCTCAGACCCCGTGTGGATAGGTTGGGACACTGACAGCATGTCGGTGCTTCGGGACTGACGAACCTGCACAGGCACAGCACATGGTGCTCGCGGTGATTGCCCAAACGAAAATCGCGGGTGCCATTAGCTGTTCAAGAATGAAGGTTTGTCGCATCCTTGGAGTTGGCAACAACTTATGCCTATGAGTTGTGCGACAGCGCCTCAATTTTCACGTTTCAAAAGCCAATTATTCTTGCTTCAGCATATTGAGAATGCTCTGCCATTCGCGCTCGAGTTCTTGGCTGACTTGCGTCTTTTCCGCTCTGCGATACCAGTAGGAAGCGTTGGACTTGTCGCCTTCGATCAGATGAACAAATCCATGAACCCAGTCATAGTCTGGAACGCCTTCATTGGATTGGCAAAGGTCATGACATGAGCTCCAATTTGGGCCCATTTCAAAATTGTCATCCTTAAGACGTTCGACCGCCTTTATGAGAATGTCTCTTGTTTGGTTCATAACTTTGGTCCCAACTTTGATAGGTTTCAGACAGGCCCACCATGGCATTTAAACAGCCCGGACGAATGAAGGTGTCCATTGTGGTTTCATTAGCAGCAATAAAGTACCCAAGATAAAATTGACACAGGAAGAACGCTTGTTTCCGGTGCATTGATCAACAGGGAGGCGGAGATTGCAACCTTCGAATTTCGACCCCACACATTCCAACGCCTGCCCTGCCGTGCTTTGGGACTGACTCATAAACAGTTAAAATCGCGGGAGCACTTAGGCAGTGACTGCAGTCAACATACTGACCTGCCACATGATAGGACATTCAGAGTGGCGTATTTTCGCTGACAACTCCCTGAATCGAAGTTGTTACAGAAATTCTTGTCACACTTTGGGTCACGCGATTGTCTAATACTTATGACGACGCAAAACGGATGGTGGCCCATGACTGCAATTTCAGCGAACACAATTGATCTGGCAAAGGATGGAGACGCGCAAGCGCTGGAAACTCTTGTCCGCGCTGTTCAGGACAACGTGTATCGTTTGGCGATCCGCATGCTGGCTGACCCGATGGCAGCGCAGGACGCCACGCAAGAAATTTTAATACGCATCGTCACCAAGCTCTCGACGTTCAAAGGTGATAGCAAGTTCGAAACCTGGACATACAGGGTCGCGACAAACTACCTGCTCACTGCCAAAAAAATGATTGCGAGCGATCCAGGCTTGTCTTTCCAAATGTTCTCGGATGATCTGCTGCACGGCCTCGTCGACGAGCACCATGCAGCGCCCGAAGATCACATCATGCTCAATGAGCTACGCATCCGATGCACAATGGCGATGCTTCTCTGCTTGGACCGCAATCATCGCGCAGCTTACATCCTTGGCGAAGTACTTGAGTTTGACCACAGCGAGGCGGCGCATATTCTGGAGATCTCACCAGCCAATTTTCGTAAGCGTTTGTCGCGGGCACGCCTGAGCGTTCAGGACTTCACGGCAGCGACATGCGGGCTCGGAGGTCAGTCAACTGCGTGCACCTGCCGCAAGCGACTTCCCGCAGCAATGGCACAAGGTCGTATCGGCAAATTTCCAACAAAAGAACTGTTGGAAGCGCCCAGTTTTGCTGACGTTCGGGCTGAAGCAAAAAGGGTCGAAACCGTCCTGGTTGCTGCGAAGCTTCAACGGGCAACAGGCCCGCTAAAACCTCAAAAGGACTATGCCGAAGCTGTTTTGAAGCTCGTCACACTTCCAGACCCATAAACAACACACAACCCAAAAGGAAACTTCGATGAAACACATAATTGTGTGGCTGACGGCGCTTGCCTTGATCATGCCTCAAATCTCGACCGCAAAAGGAACTAAGATGTCACAAGATGAGCAGAATGCGCTCGCCGCAATCGAAACAATGACGACGGCCTTTCAAAACAAGGACCTGTCCGGTGTCATGGCCAGTTACGAAAGTCCTGCAACAATTCTATTTGAACCTGGCGTTCCTGTTTCCGACCCGGCCCAGATGGAACAAATGTTTGGCAGCATGGTGCTGATTGACCCGGTTTTCGAATATCCTGCGGGCCATGAGGTCATCGTAAACGGAGACATTGCAATGCACATTGCACCCTGGAGCATGACTGGCAAGACGCCAGACGGACAGAGTATTGCGCAATCCGGATTGTCCGTCGCGGTGCTCCGCAGGCAGTCCGACGGCAGTTGGAAAATGGTCATCGACAATCCCCATGGCGGGCAACTTTTGTCGCAAGGACAATAAACTTTGTGGGCCGTGCATTGTATCGCGGCCCACTGGAATCTCATTCTCCTACCTGTAATGCCAACAGCAATACGTGATGCGGGCAACATCATTGCCATGCTTCAATGCCGCGACCAGCCGCATAGAACTCCCGGCTGATTTGTTCTGCCTACCCGGCTCTTTCAGATGCCTTTGTTTCTGTGAACACTGGACTCTGGCGCGCCAATTCGGCAACACTCGCATTTGAACAATCAGTCTAAATAAGGAGAGCAAAATGTCGTCATTTCAGCTGAAGGCTTTTGGATTTGGTACCGTGCTGGCAGCAATTGCGGCCCTGAGCACACCAACCTATGCGATGGATGCC
>CAZOCA010000018.1:0-3401 GCA_964578105.1 uncultured Pararhizobium sp. | reverse complement strand
ATGGATGCCTGCGCAACCGGCAAAACTATTACGGAAGGCAAGCTGACAATTGCGACCGGCAATCCAGCTTACTATCCGTGGGTACATGATGATACGCCGGAAAGCGGCAAAGGGTTTGAGGCAGCTGTCGGCTATGCAGTGGCTGAAAAAATGGGCTTTGCCAAAGATGATGTAATCTGGGTGCGCACATCCTTTGATGAAGCAATTCAGCCCGGCGCGAAAAGTTTCGACTTCAATATGCAGCAATATTCAATCACCGAAGAGCGCGAGAGAGTTGTTGATTTTTCTGACCCCTATTACGCCGCGCCCGCCGCGATTTTGGTTCGTCAGAAGACCGTTGATGCCGGTTTGAAGCCGGAAATGGCCGCACTCAAAGCTCTTAAATGGGGTGTTGCGCAAGCGACAACGGCCTTGCCGGTTGTCACACAAACCATTCAGCCGGAAAGCGACCCTCTGTTTTACGATGATACTGCAAATGCGGTTGCTGCCATGCAAGCCGACCAGATTGATGCAGCAATCTTCGATTTGCCGACAGCGCTCTATCTGTCTGCCGTTGTCCTGGAAGACGGTGTGGTGCTGGGCCAGTTTCCTGCAGCGCAGTCAGACAACCCTGACCAGTTCGGCATGTTGATGGCTGACGGCAACCCGATCAAAGAATGCGTAAATGAAGCACTGGCGGAACTGAAATCGGATGGCTCTTTGACTGCAATTGAGGCGGAATGGTTGCAGGCTGCGACCAATGTCCCACTCGTTAAATAGCAGCTGCCATTTTGAACAGACGTGAAGCATATGAGGCCCGCCAAAAGAAGCGGGCCTTAATTATTGCAACAATCAGCACGCTGCTTGTCGTCGCAATTGTTGTTATTTTTGTGCCCATGGCGCCGGGTTGGGAGCAGGTGAAGAAGAGTTTCTTCTCCGGCGAGATCTTTGTCAAAAGCTTTCCAAAAATGGCGAAGGCATTTTTGCTGAATATTGCGATCTTTGCGTGGTCGGCACCGCTGGTCGCCATTGTTGGCTTGCTCATCGCTCTTGCGCGATCAGTGCGGTCGCCTGCTTTGTTCCCATTGCGGATATTTGGTGCAGCCTATGTGGATATCTTCCGTGGGCTTCCAGTGGTTCTTGTCATTTATTTGATCGGATTTGGCATTCCCGGTCTTGGCCTGCCGCGTCCCTATAACAGCCCTTACATCTGGGGCACGGTAGCGCTGGTGCTGACCTATTCGGCCTATGTCGCGGAGATCTTGCGCTCTGGCATTGAAAGTGTGCATCCAAGTCAACGGGCAGCGGGCCTTTCTCTGGGTATGAGTGAGCGCGCCGTCATGCGCGACATTATATTGCCACAGGCGATCCGCCGTGTGGTCCCGGCGAATATGAACATGCTGATCGCAATGCAAAAAGACGTGGCGCTGCTCAGCTTTATCGGGCCAGTGGAAATTTTACGCCAGGCAGGTATTTTCAAAAGCCTGTTTGCAAATTTTACCCCCTATGTCGTTGCAGCGGCAATCTTTCTGGTCGTAACAATCCCGGCAACGCGCTACGCGGATTACTTGATGAACAGGCAGCGTGATGCTCGAAGCTGAACCAAAATTACGTATGCGGGGGGTGGTCAAGAATTTTGGCGACCATGCGGTCTTGCGCGGCATTGATCTCACTGTCGGCGAGGGCGAAATGGTATGCCTGATTGGCGCATCGGGGTCCGGGAAATCTACGCTATTGCGCTGTCTCAATGGTTTGGAACCGGTGGATGATGGCGAAATTTTCCTGGATAGTCTCGACATTGCAGAACCCGGCCTTGATCTTGGCCCTGTGCGTCAACGCATCGGCATTGTGTTTCAAAGCTTCAATCTGTTTCCGCATATGAACGCACTGGAAAATGTGCTGCTCGCCCCGCGTCGCGTACTTGGCAAAACCAAAGACCAGATGATGGGTGAAGCCGAAGCGCTGTTCACGCGCTTTGGCCTGGCTGCACATATGCACAAATATCCCGATCAGCTTTCCGGCGGTCAACAGCAACGAGTGGCAATCATCCGCGCGCTGGCAATGAAGCCGGAAGTCATGCTGTTTGATGAAGTCACCTCAGCCCTCGATCCAGAACTGGTGGGCGAGGTCCTGGATGTCCTGCGCGCCTTGCAAGCGGAAGGCATGACGATGATATTGGCAACCCATGAAATGCGCTTTGCCCGCGATGTCGCTGATCGAATTTGCTTTATGGATGCTGGCGTAATGCTGGAAGAAGGCACGCCGGACGTCATTTTCTCAGCGCCCAAAAACGAGCGCACAAAAGCATTTCTGAAGAGTATATTGGTTTAAACACTGTAGCGGCGTTTCGAACAAATTTGCGCTGAGCGAATGTCGCTTTTGCTTGTAATCACGAGATCTTTTTCACAAGGTCATTAAGTGTGTCGTTTGACGAATGATGACAGGAGACAAGCATTTGAGCTTTGAAGCAATTGGGAAACCAGTTCACGCGCGGATGATTGATTATTTCGCAATTTGGGTGCGCTCTACATTCCTCCAGGGACCAGGTGGGAGAACTTACACGCTCGTCGGTGGCGCAGTTGTGCTCTGGGCAAGTTGGCCTGCGCTCGCCACAATCGCCTTTCCAGCACCACCATTTCTGGTTTTGGGTTGTTCGGCTTTGGTTGGTTTCTTGTTTTCATATCTTTTGGCTGTCCGGCAAAACCAGACCAAGACATTCTTCTCTGTTCGTCTCAGAACGATGGTGTTTGTTGCCGTTGGATTAATGGGGAACAATGCGTTCTATCTTGCTGCAATATCGCGAATAGGCCCTGCCGAAGCGAATGTCGTGCACTATCTTTGGCCTGTCTTCCTTGTTGCATTGGCCTCCATTCTCCACCGCCGTTCACCGTCTCTGCTTCAGACCATCGGAATTGCGCTGGGGTTTTGTGGCGTTGCGGTTGCTCTGTCTCCACAAATGGGCGCCAGCCTTGATCTTTTTGGGGTCCTTCTTGGTGCCTCGGGCGCGCTTACATTCGCGGTCTATTCTGTCGGCAGATCATTCGCACGCGTTGAGACCAATGTCGTGGGGCCTTCACTTGCTTTAGCCGGGATCGGTGCATTGATTGCTCATGTCATATTCGAACCGCTTTATTGGCCAACAAATGGTCAATGGGCTGCTATTGTGCTGATGGGCATTGGGCCTTTCACCGTAGCAAACATTTTCTGGGACAAGGCCACACGCGCGGGATCGGCTGCAACAATATCAAGTCTGGCTTTTCTGACGCCTCTGGTGGCGATAACACTGCTTGCGGTCTTGGGATTGGGCGCAGTCACAGCAGCGACCATTGCAGGTGCGCTTCTTGCAATCACAGGAGCCTTTTTGAGCTCCCGTTCTTAGGAACGAGCATTGAAAAGGGATTTACCCAGCTCAATGTTGCCTG
>CAZOCA010000017.1:0-14915 GCA_964578105.1 uncultured Pararhizobium sp. | reverse complement strand
CGGGTCCGGCGCGACGAGTGGTGGCTGTGGGGGTTTATAGGTTCCGAGAGTCAGCCAGTCCTGCTGCTCTCTGGCGCATAATTCCTCCAGTGTTCGGTTTGTCAAATATGCGGTGTCGCTGTCTTCAGCTGCATAAAGGGCAGGATCGGAAATCGCCGGTGTCGTGCTGCCATTTGCCGCAACAGGTTTAAACAGGTCCCAATAAGCTGCCGGAATATCATAGCCTTTGGTCTTCAAGTTCCCGATCCATGACGAATTGCTCTCAGACCTTAGTCTAACAACCTCAGAAAACCCGGGGGCCAGGCCTTCGTAGTTTTTCAGATCCGGGTCATTGGGATGAAGAAAATGGGGATCGGCGCTTACATCGGTATAGCCAAACAACAGGGGCTCATATCCTGCCTTTCGAAATTCGGAAGCGAGGGTCGGATGCTGTCTGGGGAGCGGGTTGCCATTGCGGATTGACCGATGGTTCATGGCGTAAAGGCCGGTCAAAAGGCTGGCGCGGGACGGCCCGCATGGCGATGTCACAGTATAATGACGGTTGAAACAAGTGCTTTCCCGCATCAGCGCCTGTAAATGCGGCAGTTTGATATGCTCAGATAGTGCACCATTGAGACAGTCTGCGCGAAACTGATCAATGACAATCATCAGAATTTTTTTCTTCAATGTCTGCTCCAAATCCTGCAACCCTAAGTATGTCAGCGCTTTGCGACCGGCATGGTCCGGGAAGATAGGGCTTCCCAGCAATTGAAGATCATCAGAATTTCTTATTCCGTGATAAGAATAATCGATTTCACTGATAATTCGACGGTTCGTACGGTTTCATCAGCTATGGCAGGGGGCTGTGGTCGAACCGAGTTGGGAAACGTACAATTTCGCACTCATTTGCATTTGACGGTTCCCCCCAAAGAGGCTTTGATAAATCCACGTTGTAAAAGCTTCATACAGAAACGCTAGTTACTGTCAGTTCTGATGCACATCCTGAGGAGATAAATCTATGAAGAAACTATTTTTAACAGGCGTCGCGTTCGCCGCGCTATCCAGCACAGCTTATGCTGCTGGATGCCCGGAAGTAACGGTCGCCGACATGAAAGGTGTTGCTGGGGGTGAATATCCGCAGCAATTTGAGCTCGCTGAATTTCAAGCAGCAGCAGGCTGCACACTGTCATTCCAGGAAAATCCTGCCATTGGTGATCTGAACGCACAGATCCAGGGAAATCCTGATCTGCCAGCGCTGGCAGATCGTTTGCCTTCCGAGCCTCTTGTTGTTGCCCCATACGACATGATCGGCAGCTATGGTGGCACATTGGATGCTCTGTCCAATGCGACAGAAGCCGGCACATCCGATTTCCTGTCCACGCGTCACGTCAATCTGGTTCGTTATTCCGATGATCTTCAGACAATCGTTCCAAATGTAGCGAAAAGCTGGTCCTGGAATGACGATTATACAGAAGTAACATTTTCGCTGCGTGCAGGTCACAAATGGTCTGATGGCGCACCGTTCACTGCCGAAGATGTAAAGTTCTGGTACGATAATATTGCGCTTGATCCGAACATCAATGAAAAGCCAAAAGACTATGTACTGGTTGGCGGCGAGCGTATGACTGTTGAAGTGGTTGATCCACAGACAGTTAAATTCCTTCTGCCAGCGCCGAAGCCAGGCCTTATCGCCCACTTTGCAACATCATTTGCACAGGGCTTCCAGCCAAAGCATTTTCTGGGTCAGTTTCACCCGGATATAAGTGCTGATGCGGACGAAAAAGCCACAGCATTGGGTTTTGAAAATGGCTATGATGTCATTAAAGCCTATTTCGGCAATTCAGACTGGACAGACACCCCGTCTCCGCTGTTGAACAGCCCGGACAAGGTTGCCAACATGCCAGCTGCCGTGGTTCCAACGCTGGAATCATTCATCACAGTTGCGGACTCCACTGAGGGCCGTCACTATGTTGCAAATCCTTACTTCTTCATGGTCGACACTGCTGGCAACCAGCTCCCATACATCAATGAGCAGGATGAAGTTTACGCAAATGACAATCAGGTGCGTTTGCTGAAACTGATCAATGGCGAAGTGGACTACAAGACACAGTCCCTGCAATTGTCAGATGCACCGCTGCTTCTGGAAAACCAGGAAAAGGGCGGCTATTCCGTTCAATTGCAGCCAAAAATCGCGATGCACGCATTTTCGTTCAACGTGACTTCGGCTGATGAGGAAAAACGTAAAGTCTTCGGCGATCTCAATTTCCGCAAGGCCATGTCAATCGCCATCAACCGCGAAGAGCTGAACGAAGTCGCCTATTTCGGTCAGGGTACAATCCAGCAATATACCGGTTTCTCTCCGGTGCCGAGTTTTGTTGATGACAAATGGAAAACATTTGCCACTGAGTTCGCGCCTGATGAAGCCAAATCAATGCTTGATGATATCGGCGTTGTTGATGCAGACGGCGACGGCTTCCGCGACCTGCCGAATGGTGAACCGCTGGTTCTGAACCTGCAGTTTGCAACACAGGGTATTGCTGGACAGGTTGTCGAGCTGGTTGGCCAGTACTGGTCAAATGTCGGCATCAAGACGACTGTCAAGGAAGTCACACCGGATGAGTATCGTTCGGCACAATCTTCCAATCAGCTAGATGTCGGTCTTTGGGAAAAAGGTCAGCCACTGGGTATCATCCTTGGTAACAATGAGCTTTGGGTTCCACCATTTGAGAACTATTTCGGACACCGCGTTGGTATGCTGTGGGCTGAATATGTCGATACAGACGGTGCCAAGGGCGTTGAGCCACCCGAATATGTCAAACAGTTGATTGCAGACATCAATGCATTCCAGTCAGAGCCGGTTGGTACAGCCAAATCTGACGAACTGGGTGCTCGGATGGTTGAGAACCTGACCGGAATCTGGTGTTCATCGGCACGGCGCTTACGCCAGATCCGATTTATGTGAACAACAAACTGAAGAATGTTCCGGAATTCAAAACCGCTTCCTATGAGTATTACAGGACATACCCATACCGCGGAGCACAATGGTTCCTGGAAGAATAAAAATCGCGGGAGGCGTCAGTTCAAGTCAATTTGATCTGACGCCTTCATTGCAAATTGGGGCCCGTGTGTAACGGGTCCCAAAACTTGGACGATCAGGTTGGGTTAGATATATGGGGCGCTTCTTACAATTCACGTTAATGCGGGCAGTGATGGCGATTTTTACGCTACTCACAGTGTCGCTGATCGTGTTTACACTGATGGAGCTGGTTCCCGGCAGTTGCGCTGAACGGTATCTTGCCTTCAAAAACACTCAGGGCGCACAAATCAGCATTGATGATATTCAGGCGGAAGAACGCCGCCTTGGCCTGGATCGCCCGTTTGCGGTGCGATGGGTCAGTTGGGTCAGCAATGTGATGTTCCGCGGTGAATTCGGCGATAGCTGTATTCTGCGCCTCGATATCAACCAGCTTCTGGGCGACAAATTCTGGATCAGTTTGATGATCTGTCTGGCAGCTCTGATCGCCGCGTACCTCATCGCCATTCCGGTGGGCATTATTTCAGCCTCATCAAACAATGCTTTTGCCAACAACTCACTCAGGTTTGTCTCTTATCTGGGTCTGGCTCTGCCAAACTTCCTGTTGGCCCTCATCATAATGCTGATTTCCACAGTGTTTTTCGGCGATTCCTTAACGGGGCTGTTTTCCAAAGAGTACCGTGATGCCGCGTGGTCAATGGCCAAGTTCTGGGATTTCTTATCTCGAGCCTGGCTGCCAATTTTCATTCTGGGGTGGTCAGCCACAGCCTTTGCGCTGCAAACCGTCAGAGCCTTGATGCTGGATGAAAATGGCAAACTCTATGTCACCGCCGCATCCGCCAGGGGCATTGGCGGGTGGACGCTTTTATGGCGCTATCCTGCCCGACATGCTTTGGGGCCGGTGATCAATTCGCTCGGATTTGATCTGAACCGTATCTTCAATGAACTGCCTATCATCGCGCTGATTCTGACGCTGACCGAAGCAGGCGCTCTTCTGATTGAAGCACTTGCACGTTCAAATGATCAGCAATTGGCTGGTGCAATTATCTTCCTTCTGACAGCAACAATTGTTGTCCTGAATTTTGTAACTGACATTCTTTTGGCGTTGATGGACCCGCGCGTGCGTCGCGGAATGATGGGGTAGATGATGAGCGCAACAACCGCAGACTCAAAAGATCTGGCCAAAGCCGCCAAGCTGAAAGAAGAATATTTCACTGCCTCCCAGGGGCAGCTGATTTGGGCTCGGTTCAAAAGCAACCGGTCCGCCATGATAGCGCTTTGGGCGCTGATCGCCATGATCAGCATGGGCATATTCGCGCCTTTCCTTTCGCCATACGATCCCACAATCGCGGGTCGTGACAGTGAATATGAAAACGGCGCGCCGCAAATCCCGAAATTTTGGGATGAGAATGGATTTTCTGTCCGGCCGTTTATTTACTCATCTACCCGCGAGCGCTCCATCAAAACCAACTTTCGCTGGGTCACCACGATTGATCGCGAAGAGCGTCGCTATGTGGAATTTTTTGTAGAAGGTTGGGAATACAGCATTGTTGATATTGCATGGGACCTACCTGGCGATCTGTTAGATATCAATGTCAAGACGCTGACCTTTGACACTCATTTGTTTGGCGTTGCGGAAGGCGGCATTCACCTGTTTGGCACCGATTCCAGCGGTAAGGATATTTTTGGCCGAACGCTGCATGCGATCTGGACATCGCTTGCGGTGGGCACGCTGGGGGTCCTGATCTCCTTCGTGTTGGCGCTGATCATTGGCGGTGCAGCGGGGTATTTTGGCGGCTGGATTGATTCCTCATTGCAAATGCTCACAGATGCCATTCGAACGGTGCCACCGATTCCACTGTTTATGGCTCTGGCAGCGTTCATGCCGGATTCGTGGAGTTCGGAAACCCGGTTCTTCTTTATCTCCATCATTCTGGGATTGATCGGCTGGCCTACGCTTGCAAGGCGCATCCGAACCCATTTGCTCACAGAGCGCAGCCAGGAATACGTGCTGGCGGCCGAATTGTGTGGTGCCTCATCCGGGCATGTGATCCGCAAACATCTGCTGCCCAGTTTTACCAGCTACATCATTGTCGATCTGATGATTTCATTTCCTTACATGGTGCGCTCTGAAACCGCCCTCTCCTTCATTGGGCTTGGTCTGAAAGACCCTGTGAATTCGCTGGGTTCGATGATGCAGAATGTTTCGCAAGCCGATGTTCTATTGAACTACCAATGGTACTTTATTCCCGTCGTGTTTTTCGTTGCTCTCGTGCTGGCCTTTGTGTTTGTCGGCGATGGATTACGTGATGCGGCCGATCCCTATTCAAGCGTGAAAAAATAATGACCCTGCTGACTGTTGATAATCTCACGCTGCAATTCGATACCGACGAAGGTCGTATCACCGCAGTGGATGGCGTGTCCTTTGAAGTAAATGCCGGTGAAGTTCTGGGCCTCGTCGGGGAGTCCGGTTCCGGAAAATCCGTCACGGCCAAATCGCTGATGAAGCTCAATCCGGGCAACGCAATTTACACCCCGGAAAGCAAGATCACGCTGTCACTTGAAAATGAAACCGTGGATGTTCTGTCCCTGAAGGACAACAAGTCTCTGCGCATCGTGCGTGGCGGTTCTGTGTCGATGATTTTTCAGGAACCGATGGCCAGTTTTGCCCCGGCCATTACCATTGGCGACCAAATGGTCGAACAATTGATTCTGCACAAGAAGATCAGCAAGAAGGAAGCCAAGGCTATTTCGGTGGATATGCTGGACCGGGTTGGCATTTCCGATGCGGCCAAACGGTTTAACCAATATGCCTTCGAACTGTCTGGTGGCATGCGCCAGCGCGCGATGATTGCCATGGCCCTGTCGACCAATCCAAAGCTGTTGATCGCGGATGAGCCGACAACCGCGCTGGATGTGACCATTCAGGCTCAGGTCATTGATCTGATGAAAGACCTTGTGGCTGAATTCAATATGGGCATCATATTCATCACCCATGATCTTGGGGTCATTGCACAAACCGCCGACAAGGTGGCTGTGATGTATCTTGGCAAGATCATCGAATATGGCTCCGTACGCGACGTCATCAGAACACCAATTCATCCCTATACGCGGGGCCTGATCAATGCGATCCCCAAGCTGGATGATCTGGATGCGGAACTGACGCCGGTCGCAGGTGACATTCCAAGCCCTCTGGAGCGGCCTTCCGGGTGTGTGTTTCACACCCGTTGTCCGGTCGCAGAGCCAATGTGCAGCCAACAGGTTCCTGACATGACAGCATTTGACGCCAACCACACTGCGGCCTGTCTGGTCGCGGCCCGCGAGCGGAGTGCTGCATGACCGAGAAGCCGATCATTTCTGCCCGCGATCTTTCTGTGCATTTCACTCTGCGCGGTGGCGCGCTGTTTTCAACACAGACACTGAAAGCCGTTGAAGGCGTCAATCTGGATATTCCCAAGGGGTCCTTTTTCGGGCTTGTTGGCGAAAGCGGTTCCGGCAAGACCACATTGGGCCGCGCTTTTCTGAAAGCCCTGAAGATTACTCGCGGTGAAGCGCGCTTTAATGATGGCGAGGTCGACTATGATCTTGTGACGCTGCCCAAGGACAAATTGCGTGATTACCGCAAACGGGCACAGTTGATTTTTCAGGATCCCTATGCGGCGCTCAGCCCGCGCATGACGGTACGCGACATTATTGCAGAACCGCTTGAAGTGATGGGCCTGACTTCCTCACGCGAGGAAACCGATGAGCGCGTGCGAGAGATTGCTGCCAAATGTCGGCTTAATCTGGAACATTTGCGCCGCTTTCCACATGCATTTTCCGGCGGTCAGCGCCAGCGCATTTCAATTGCCCGGGCTCTTGTTTCCAATCCGCGCTTTGTTGTCGCCGATGAAAGTGTTGCCGCGCTGGATGTGTCCATTCAGGCTGATATTTTGAACCTGCTGAAGGATTTGCAGAAGGAATTGGGGCTGACCTATCTGTTCATCAGCCACGATCTGTCGGTCGTTGCGCATATCTGTGATCATGTGGCTGTTATGTATCTGGGACGTCTCGTTGAGACTGCGCCAACACGTGAACTATTTGCAGCGCCCCGCCATCCCTACACCAAGGCACTGCTATCCGCGATCCCATCGCTGGACCCGGACAACAAAGGCGATGCGCAGAAACTGGAAGGGGAAATCCCCTCCCCGACAAACCCGCCATCAGGCTGCAAGTTTCACACCCGCTGCCCCTACGCGATTGATATCTGCAAATCTGTCGAGCCTGAATTGACGCATTCGGGCATGGAGCATGATGTGGCCTGTCATCGCTGGGAAGAACTGGCAGAGGCTTAGATTTCTGTTTGGGTTCTTGTTGCTGAATCGCCATCCCTTGAAAAATGCGCGCTGTGGATACTCGGAATAAATCCGAGTATGACGGCGGTGGTGGGCGCGACAGCGGGAATAGCTGCAAAGCTCAATTATAGTAAAGCAGCAATTCGAAAGCAGCGCAGCTAATGCACAGCAGCACCCGTGTTTGGTGCCGACCCTTAGTGCCGTCATACTCGGATTTATTCCGAGTATCCACGTAGCTTCGCAATCAAGTTTTTGGTCAATAGTCCGCATCGATATAGATCACAGCAGTGGTGAGCTACAAAGACCCACCGCTTCTGTGATCATCTCCGCTTAAACAGAGATGCAGACATATTTCATTTCAAGATAATCATCAGTGCCGTGGTGGCTGCCTTCACGCCCGAGGCCGGACTGTTTGACGCCGCCAAAAGGCGCGACTTCTGTTGAGATGAGGCCCGTATTGACCCCAACCATGCCATATTCCAAGGCTTCGGAAACCTGCGTCACGCGTGACAGGTCATTGGCATAGAAATAGGCCGCCAGACCGAAAATCGTGTCATTGGCCAGTTCGATAACTTCTTCTGTCGTTTCGAATTTATACAGCGGTGCAACAGGCCCGAAAGTCTCCTCGGTGGAAAACAGCATCTCTTTCGTTGCACCAGTGATGATGGTCGGCTCGAAGAAGGTGCCACCCAAGGCGTGTCGTTTGCCACCGGTCAGAACTTCACCACCCTTTGCCTTGGCATCGGCAATGTGCTGTTCAACCTTTTCAACGGCATCAGCATTGATAAGCGGTCCCAATTGTGAGCCTTCGCTGAGGCCATCACCAACAGTCATCTTGTTAACAGCATCGGCCAGTTTCTTGGCAAAGGCATCATAGACACCAGCCTGGACATAGATGCGGTTGGCGCAGACGCAGGTTTGGCCATTGTTGCGATATTTCGAGATCATCGCTCCTTCAATGGCTGCATCAAGATCGGCATCGTCAAATACGATGAATGGCGCGTTGCCGCCCAGTTCCATGGAGCATTTCATGACCTGATCGGCAGCCTGTTTGAGCAGAATGCGGCCGACTTCGGTTGAGCCGGTAAAGGTCAGCTTCCGAACCAATGGGTTTTCGCAGAATTCCTTGCCAATATCAGAAGACCGGGTTGATGGAATAATGGACAGCAGCCCCTTTGGCAGACCAGCCCGCTCAGCCAGAACACCCAGCGCAAGCGCCGACAATGGAGTTTCAGCAGCTGGCCGCGCAACAAAGCCGCAACCAACAGCCAGTGCCGGGCCAACTTTGCGGGTAATCATGGCATTGGGGAAGTTCCATGGTGTGATGGAAGCTGCGACACCAATGGGCTGGCGAATAACTGTAATGCGCTTATCGCGTTGATGGCCGGGAATGGTTTCGCCATAGACGCGTTTGGCTTCTTCTGCGAACCATTCGATAAAGGAAGCGCCATAGAGTGCCTCCCCTTTGGCCTCGGCAAAGGGCTTGCCCTGCTCGGTGGTCAGGATGGTTCCCAGATCATCGGCATTCTCGATCATCAATTCATACCATTTGCGCAGAATTGCCGAGCGTTCTTTACCGGTCTGTTTGGCCCAATCCACTTGCGCTTTTGACGCTTTTTCAATCGCTACCGCAGTTTCGGCGCGGCCTAAATCAGCAACTTTGGCAATCACTTCGCCGTTTGCCGGGTTGGTTACGTCAAACGTTTTACCATCATCTGCATCCACCCAATCACCACCCGAAAAGGCCTTTGTTGCCAAAAGTGTTGGATCAGAGAGCATGTCTGCTAGTTTCTTGTGAGAATCTGCCATAGTTTCCTCCTGCGTCATGGAATGGGCGGTGTTTTGCCTTCGACTTAGTTTATTCAGTGCCGTTTTACCAGCCAACACCTTCATGTTCCTCACCTGAATATGAAGCCAAACAGCATCTCCGACCATGTCCTGCGTCAGCGGGCCATCATGATCCGTACCATCATGCGTTTCATTGCTCTGGGTGCTGATGACACGAATGCTTGTGTCACGCAGTTGCCGTGCCCCCTCAACAGCTTTAGGGGAGCGCTATGACTGAGGAAATGATCGTCGCATGCACGACAATGACGCTTGTCAACCGGAAAGCAGCAAAGCTGCCGATGCACGCCTGTCAGGACCACCAGAATAGGCCCAAGGCAGTGCGTGCTGCGGCCGTTAACGGCGTCAACAGATCAACCAACAGATGCAGAGTTCCCGCAATATCGTGCCAGATGGCTCAGAAAATTGCGCCCTTATAGAGCTTTCAGCCATGTATTCCATTGCGGGTCACGCATCACGATGCGCGCTCTCATATGCTTCCAGGCGCCATATTTGAAATAGTCGAAATCCAGTGCAGACAGCTGGTTCTGCACCATCGCCCAAGTTGACCATTTAAGATCTACGAGCGCTTTGAAGATGGTGATCCGCGCAACGGTCTTTGGATCAACTTTGCCAAAATACTCTTCAATGACTTCAAGCTCTGTTTCGCGATCAAAGCACATTTCAACAAACCAAAGCGCCAGTTCTGCGCATCGGTCATTGTTCGAGGCATATTCGAAATCGACAAGCAGGACTTTGTTCTGCGGATCCAACAGGAAATTACCTGCCAAAGTATCGTTCATGCAGGGAACAAGATCCAATCCAGATGCTGTGAGAGCGGACTTTGCTTCTCTGAACTTGGCATTCAGCCATGTGAAATCCTGGGGAAAGTGTCCTCCAAAGGTCAGAACTTGATCGAAGTGTTCTTCGATCATATCCATTGTTGTCTTTTGCAGGATCAGCCCTTCGGCATCGTTAAATGCCTTGATGGCATGAGCGGCATTCGTCCGAACGGTGCGGTTCAAAAAATCACCATTGGTGGAGGTTTTCAATCCATCGATAAATTCAAAAACCTCTATTCCAGTTTCCGCATCGAAGTGAATGACTTCGGCACCAACACCGACTTCAAAAGCTCTGACACTGGCGTTGTTGGCAGCAGAGCGATCAATAAAGTGCTCTGTCCCGTCACCCGGGACTTTCAAAAAAAACGTTTTGGGCTGGTCGGTCAAAAAAATCCGCCAATTTGAATTGCTGATGCCACCGGGCACTGGTTCATAGGTAAGCCCGTCCATTGTCCAACCGGGAACGGCCAGAGCAGCTGTTTCCAGATTTCGTTCCGCTTCGGTGGAGGCTTCGCCCAAATTTTTTCTGATCATCGTCTGGCTCCTCTTATAATTTCGTCAGCCAGCGATCAAAGTCCTGACCACTGACGTTCGAAAGGCTGCGCAGCAGCCTCCATTCAGCATATTTTACGAATTCCACCTGGCTGCGCGGCGATCTTGAAAAACTGATGAAGCCCCACAAGGCCCATTTCAAATCGTCGGCAATGCCATAAAGCATGCAGCGATTGAACTCTGCCTCGCGGCATTCACCCTCATAGATTTCCAGAACAGCTCTGGCTAAATCCGGAAACTGCGCGATCTCGACGATCAAACTGCCAAGGTCAAAATAGGGGTCCTGATTGGCAGCTGAATCAAAGTCAACCAGTCTCACCTCACCAACGCTTGCAATCATCACATTGGAGGCAACGCCGTCTCCATGGCAGGGTTTCAGGGTAACGCCGGCGGCATTGATCGCTTCGCCAATCTGCCGGACTCTCTGCAGCACCACATCCAGTGTTTTTGGAATGATGATGTTTTCCTCGTCAACGATCTGGCTGTAAGATTCGATCAAATCAAAGACAGATTGGTCGTTGGAAAATGCAGCGCTGTTGTGGATTGCCTGCTTGGCCTTGACGGTGTTTTCCAAAATCGTGGGATCTTCGAAATCATCGACCTTGCCCCAATGCCAATCGTCTCCAAGACGTTCGAACAGATAACTGCCGGTATTGGTTTGAGCGTTAATCAAGCGTGGACCGACGCCCAGATCTGATGCCCGCTGCGCACCTTCACGAACGGCTGTTTCATCAAAGAAAGCCGCCATGTCCGGATAGCGGACTTTCAGAAACAGCTCTTCGGCTCCCGCATTCACATCGAAACAGGCGCTTTCAACGCCGCGGTGAATGGGGGAGACAACCGACCCGATTGAAGCTTGATACTGCACTGTTGCACCATCCAGGGTCGGCACGTTTTGCAGCGCTACTTCTGCCATTTCTTCCAATGAGTTTGATGGGGTTCCAAGCAGTTTCATTGTGACTGTCTCCCGGAATATTGCTCAGATACAGGTCTGGCTATCAGGTTCGAAAGGGCGTCAAGCATTGCGTCAAATCCGGCGCAGATATCTTTGTCCGCAGTGAATTCTTCCGGCGAGTGTGTGATCCCGTCTTTGGAAGGGGCAAATAAGAGTGTCGACGGACAGACTTCCTGAAGCCGAACCGCATCATGTCCCGCGATGGTTTTGAGATGCAGAAATGGGATTGAGGCTGCTTCAAAGCCGGCCTCTATTGTCGCAATGGCTTCCTTATCAAACGTAACGACATTCCGTGTTTCTGTGCTGGAGACATGCGCTGTGCAACCCGTTCCACGTTCGATCACATCAAGTGCTTTGAGAAGACCCTTTTCTGCGGACTCGAGTGCAGCCTCATCCGGTGATCTGAATTCAATCCACATTTGAACATGCTCAGCAATCGTATTTGGCGAATTGGGCCGCACTTCAATGCGGCCAACCGAACTGTACAAGGTCGCCTTTGCTTTGTTCGCTATTGCCTCAACCTCAACGATCCCATGAGAAGCGGCGAGCAGAGCATTGCGCCGCTCTTGCATCGGTGTCGGTCCGGTATGATCGGGAACGCCCCTGAACTCGAGGCGGATTTTCTTTGCACCCCAACAATTGGTAACAAGCGCAATTGGTGTTTTGCTTTTTTCCAGTTCGGCGCCCTGCTCGATGTGGAGTTCCAGATACTGGTCGGCTTTCGGGATGGTGTCTTTGCCACAATAGCCAATGGCATCGAGCGCGACCGCCAGGCTTGTTTCATCACCGTCTTTGATTGCGAGCGTTTCGGCGGCTGTTTTCGCTCCGCTATACACGCTGCTTCCCACCAGACTTGGTTGAAAACGTGCGCCTTCTTCTCCTGTCCAACAACACACAACGACATATCTGAACGAAGGTTCAAGCCTGCCGAATTTCACGCTCTCCTGTAGGCAAAGCGCGGCGATACAGGCACAGGCAACCCCCAGAGCGCCATCAAATTTTCCGGCCTCAGGCTGACTATCAAGGTGCGAGCCGCAAAAGAAATGCTTTTCAACTGGCCCTTTCATCAAATCCAGCACGCCAAAAATATTGCCGACTTCGTCTACCAGCACACGGAAATTTTTTTCCCTGAACCAATCGCAGAGAAAATCTCGCACCTGCCCATCTGCCGGGCTTGCGGCAAGACGTGCGATGCCGCCCTTCTCTGTCTCACCGAACTTTCCAAACGCATCGAGCAACTCCAGCAATTCGGTATGCCGCGCACTTTTGACTACAAACTCATCAGACATGTGAGGTTTCCATTTCTGATGATTTAGACCGCTGCACGTCGATGCAAGGTCGATTGTTCATAAGCATAAGCCTGCTGAATAAGTGCCGGTTCACTCCATTTTTGCCCCAGGAATATCAATTCAAATGGCGCACCACTTTGATAATAGCCAGCAGGTACTGTGATCGCCGGCAAACCGGCGATATTCAACTCGCCGACCGTTGTCTCCCGGATCGGATCTCCTGAATGCAGCTCGGGGATTTCCTCAATCATTTGCGGGTAAACCAGACCGTCCAGTTCATGGCGTGCAAAAACTGCGTCAATTAATTCAAGATAACGCTGTTTCAATTCAATGAAAGCCGGCATGGCCGGTGGCGTATTTGGTGATTTGATTGCTTCCACAAAATCGGGAAGCTCATACAGAAATCCAAGAATTGTTCCCGGTCCTGTCACCTCTTCCAGATCGGTTGCCTCAACAAAGTCTTGCCAGGTCTTAAGCGCGGCATTGGGTCCAAGGCGACGCAAATAGAGACCCAAATCGTAAGCGATGGATTCAAGCCCTCTGCCATCAAAGAACGGCGTTCCCGGCGTGATCTCTCGATAAGTTGCGAAATCAGTCCCACCAAAGGGATCATCAATCAGTTCGGCACCCGCATCCGCCAATTCAGATACAGCACGGTCATAAAGGTGTTTGGTTTCGGACGAGAGTGCATTCGGGCGCCAGCCAGGGCCGTAGAGCCCCAGACGTTTGCCTTTCAATCCATCTTTCGAGAGATTGGCCGTGTATCCGGAGACAGGAATTTTACCGACAGATGCAAGTGTTTTAGGATCTTCGGACGAGTAGCCGGCAAGCGCGTCGAGACCACTGGCTGCGTCTTCTACAGTCCGGGCAATGGGACCCACAACATCCCGATTTCCAGACAGGGGAACAACGCCTGCATTGGGAACCAGACCAATGGTTGGTTTTATCCCAACCAATCCCTGCGCCGATGCCGGATTCTGAATAGACCCGCCTGTTTCTTCAGCCAGGCCCAGCACAGCCATATGACTTGCAACCGCAGCGGCCGTACCAGCGCTTGATCCACCCGGTACGCGCTCCTCATGCGCTGGGTTGATCGTGGGTCCGGCCCAGCTGTCATTCGCATGCGTGCCTGTCCAGCTTAGTATTGGAACATTCGTCTTGCCGAGAATGACCGCATCAGCTTTTCGCATGCGCGCAACAACGGGGCTGTCACGCTCCGGCATCAAATCAACGCCACCGGCCTTTGAGTAGAGTTTTTTCCATCCGGCGGTGGTCGGAAAACCAGTCATATCCATCGGGTCTTTGACGACGATTGGAACCCCTGCCAACGGGCCAACAGGCTGGCCAGCGGCAATTCGCCGATCAATGTCTCTGGCGCTGTCGAGAGCGGCATCATTTTCAAAAATGATGGCGTTGTATTTTGGGTTCATGGCTTTGATCTGGGCCATTGCAGCAAGGGTTAAAGCCTCCGCAGTGAAGCGACGGCTTTCCAGCCCCTCGCGAATTTCCCTTACACTGATCGTACCAAGATCAAACATATCTGCATCGGTCACTTATGACCCTCCTGTTGGATGAGACAATCCTGTGCCCGGGCACAAAATTGTCAGGCATGTGAGACTTCCATTTTCGATAGCCTCGTCTTTGCTGCTCATGGCACTCTCCGCGATTTTTTCCTTTGCACATACAATGCAAACCGCGTGCCAGACCAAAAGCCTGCAATTCAGCCAGTGTTCACCCAGAGATCAAATCAAGTTGCCCGATTTGTGTGCAATTACAGCATTGCGGCGTCCATCAAGTAATCATTTACTTATTTTCCCCAGAGCGCTCACCGTAAATTCTCAGGAAAATCAAAGGCCGGGATAGCTGGCACTGCGATTGCATCAGCACATTCGAAGCGGGGATAACCAGCCCCTTGGTGCAACAGGAAAGGGACGTCAATGTTTACTCGACGCATTTCTGGCGGTTGCGGAAATACACACTTTTACGGAAGGCATGACGCGAGGTGTGGGTTACCTCTCCATTGTGGCAGTGATCTTCGGCAATTGGCGCATCGGGCGGGTGGTTGGTGCCTGTTTGATGTTTGGAGCAGCGACTGCGCTGCAATTC
>CAZOCA010000016.1:0-15259 GCA_964578105.1 uncultured Pararhizobium sp. | reverse complement strand
GCTGGGGATTGTGTCCCCTCTGGCACAGGCACAGTTCGAATGACTTTATCTCGACGATCTTGTCGGCGGCCTTGTCTCGCTGGACTCGCCAAGCAACCCCATCTCTGATCCATTCTTCACCATGATGGAACTGCTCATCTTGCTGATCGTACCGGCAATGGTGGTAATGTTGATTGCAGTTCACGCATGGGCACCCGCATCGAGAAAACCCTACAGCATGGCCGCTATTGTTTTTGCTGCGGTTTTGGCCTGTCTTACATCTGCGGTGCATTTTTCGATACTTGTGCTGGGCAGAGAGCCCGACTTGGCCCCATGGGCCCGGCATCTGACATTTGAATGGCCGTCAATTGTCTACGCATTGGACATCCTGGCATGGGATTGGTTCTTTGCGCTGTCTGTGTTGTTTGCGGCGCCAGTGTTTCGTGGAAGCCGACTTGCAAACTGGATTCGCTATCTGTTGATCGCAAGCGGAGCACTGGCTCTTGCGGGTCTGATAGGTGTTGTGGTGGGAGACATGCAAATCCGTAATATTGGGATTGTCGGCTATGCAGGCATTTTCCCATTCGCGGCTCTGCTCATAGCGTTGTTATTTTGGCGGACACCGAAATGCGATGAAGTTGGGCCGTCGCATTAGCCGAACTGGCTAATTTGGTTCAGGGGATTCTCTGTTCAGTTGGTTGCACCGGCAAGTCCTTGAAAGTCTTGCAACCGAAAGTGATTTCAACGCCACAGCGCAGTCGCTCAGCCAATGGCGTTGTGCCAAAGCCATGAACTAAGTGATAGGCACAGCATATCAACTAATCCAATATTATTATTTGCGCTGATGAGCATATTCGGTGATTCCTATTGCAGGAGGACCCATGATGCGAAAAAGCAAACCAAACATTATTCTTGTGACCACAGATCAGCATCGCGGAGATTGCTTTGGTTTTGAAGGGCGTGCTGTCAAAACGCCCCATCTTGATGAATTCGCCCGCAAGGGAACGCGCTTCTCCAATTGCACGACAGCCAATCCGATTTGTCAGCCTTCCCGTGCTTCAATCCTGACCGGGCTTTTCCCATTGACCCATGGCGTCAAGGATAATGGTATCGATTTGCCGCTGGAAACCGGCGAAAATGGCTGGGCTGGCAAATTGGCCGCCTCGGGTTACGCAACAGGCTTCATAGGCAAGCCGCATCTGTCGACGGTTCGCACATTTGAACCCACTGGCCGTCCAGAATGCCTGTCCAGTACACCGGATTTTAATATGGACGAATGGTCTGGGCCCTATATGGGCTTCGATCATTGTGAGTTGATGCTGATGGGGCATTTCAATCTCAAACCCAGCCCGCCGCCCCATGTCCTGCACTATGAAAACTGGTTCTTTGCCGATGGCCGTGGTCCGGAAAAACTGGAAGCCCACGAAACACGCCTGCCGCCGGAATCCGGCTTTGAGCAGGTCTGGCATTCTGCCTTGCCATCAGCCTGGCATACATCCAGTTGGTGCGGAGACCGTGCGGTTGAATTCATCAAGGGCAAGCATGAAGACCCATTTGCGCTTTGGGTATCGATCCCTGATCCGCACACGCCATTTGATGCCCCCGAGCCGTGGAGCCGGATGCATGATCCCAAAGATGTGGATTTGCCGCCTGAGCGGGTCCGGGACTTTACAGGCAAGCCATGGTGGCATGAGGCGTCACGGAAAAACGAGCCGGTCATGGAAGACGAAGTGTTCCGAAAAATCCGGGCGAACTGGTCGCGACCCGAGCAGCTTGAGGATGATATTCTGCGCGAAGTCATTGCCAATTATTACGGTATGATTTCGCTGGCCGACCACACTTTTGGACGCATCATGAATGCGCTCAGGGAAGCTGGTCTCGACGACAACACCTATGTCATTTTCACCTCTGATCACGGAGACTGGCTGGGTGATCACGGTCTGCTGCTGAAAGGGCCCATGCTGTATGACGGACTGATCCGTGTTGGCTGTCTGATTGCGGGCCCCGGCATTCCCGAAAACAATATAATCGATACACCCATTTCACTCGTCGATCTGCTCCCGACATTCCTTGAACTGTCAGGTGCGCAGGATGACCGGGATCGGCATGGAAGAAGTCTCATGCCCGTGATCCGCGGAGAGGAAGAACGCACACATTCCTATGTGGAATGGGGATTGGCAGCCTCGCGTTGCGGGGTGGAGCTGGAATTGCGCACAGCCCGCACGCCGGACTGGAAACTGACATTCGATACGTTGTCGGAAGTGGGTGAAATGTATGATCTCTCAAACGATCCTTATGAAGTGAACAATCTGTGGGAAAAGTCCGAACACAGAGATGAGAGGCAGCGACTTATGGGCCTGATCAACGAGCGCCCGGACGATGTTTTGAAGGAACCTCTGCCCGTTGTGGGGATGGCCTGATTTTTAAGCAAGCCGGCTAAGCAATGTTCAGAGACGATGAACAAGGAAACTTTAGGTGAGGAGAAATATCATGAAAAGAATAATTGCAGCCGTGGTCGCTACGGTGTTGGCAGGGCCAGCAATGGCGGAGTTCCCGGAAAAGGAAATAACATTGGTCGTGCCGTCTGCACCGGGTGGTTCCGGTGACAGGGTGGCGCGCACGCTGTCGAAATACAATCGTGAAATCAAAGCCTTCGGTCAGGAAATAACAGTAAAGAACTCACGCGGTGGCGGTGGTTCTGTTGCCTCTCGCCAGGTCAAAGAGGCTGACCCGGATGGGTACACGATCCTTCTGTTGCATCAGGGGCTGATTACGGCCAACGTTCTGGGTGTCACGGATTATGGACCAGAAGCGTTTGAGCCGCTCGCAGAAGTTGCCCAGCAATGCCTGGTCTATGTCGGTGCACCAAAATCTCCCTATGCGGATTACAAGGCGGCTGTTGAGGCTGTCAAAGGCGGAACCAAAATGCGTGAAGCGGCCAACATTGGCGCGCCTGCCCATTTTGCGTCCATGTATCTCAATGAAGTTGCAGGGATCAATGTATCCCTTGTTCAGGCAGGTCAGGGATCCGAGCGTCTGGCGTCTTTGATGGGCGGTCATACCGATGTTTCGATTTTCGCTGTTTCCGAGGCCTTGGCCTATCAGGAAAACGGCCTGAAGCCACTTGTGATCATGTCAGCGGAACGCGACCCGGTTTTGCCCGATGTCCCGACCGCAAAAGAGCTTGGTTACGATGCTGAATTTTGCATTGGAAACTGGATTCTGGCACCCAAGGGCACACCGGATGATGTGCTGGCCAAGCTGCAAAAGGGCCTGGAAACCCTGATGACTGATCCTGCACTCGTGAAGGAAATGACGGAAGGCGGGTTCAAGCCGGTTTTTGTGTCCGGAGATATGCTGGCAGACAAGATCGGGGCTGCAACAGACACGATCAAACGTCTGGGCGCAAAAATCGCCAAATAGCGTGACTTAACACTTCTGGATTGCCATCCTGTTGATCCAGAAGTCGGTTGCAGACCATCCATAGATGGAATGCCCGTTTGAACCATGGGGAGGCTATGGTGCGTTATCTAGCGAATGCCACACTTTGCCTGATCGTCGCGATTGTCACATTGAGCTCAGTTGGCTCCATTCGGGAATTCGGGTTTGACAGTCTGGGAGGGCGTGCTTTCCCACGGGCCCTTGCAATTTGTTTGATTGTTCTGGCCCTGGTGCAACTGGCCAGAGCCTTTCAGACCTTTCGGCAAACCGGTTCTGATCAATTCAAACGGTTTTTTAGCACATTGAATCTGCCGCCCAGGTCCAATGTTGTCGTCACACTGGCAACGGTGCTTTACGGGCTGGTTCTGCTGACCGGCAAGGTGGATTTCATCTGGCTATCAACAGCCTATGTGCTGTGTGCTGGGTTTCTGGCACGTCCCAGCCGACACAATTTCACAGTTGCAGCGGCCACGGCCTGTGCCATTTGTGTGCTGCTTCTGGGGGCTGATATGGGCCTTGGTTTCAAGATGATCGGGCAGGGCTAGTCATATGTTCAGCTTCTTTGGCCTATCGCCAATCCTCTTCGCCATCATAGGCGGACTTGCCGGGCTTGTGGTTGGCGTGATCCCCGGTATCGGTCCGGCAACTCTGATTGCCGTCATGGTTCCGCTGACCCTGTCAATGTCCAGCGTCGATGCGATTGTGATGCTTGTTGGCATGTATGTGGGCGGTGTCAGCGGTGGTATGGTCAGTGCCGCGCTGTTGCGCATGCCTGGCACGCCGTCGTCAATCATGACCACGCTTGATGCCTTTCCCATGGCGCAAAAGGGCCAGCCCGAACGCGCGCTTGCAATCTGCATTGTTGCATCATTGACGGGCGGGTTGATTGCCGGACTGGTTTTGCTGCTTCTGGCTCGGCCGCTCTCCATCTGGGGAACCTATTTTGGCCCGTGGGAGTATTTTGCACTTATAACGATGGGGCTGGTTTTGATGGCCTCCCTCATTCGCGGAAACATGACAGGTGGCTTGATTTCCGGAATTCTGGGCCTGTTGGCTTCGGTGCCGGGGGTCAGCGCTGCAGATGGTGCCTTGCGGCTCGATTTTGGCATTGGTCAAATGGTTGGCGGTCTGGACACGCTGCCTGTTCTTCTAGGGTTGTTCGTCATCGGCACATCCCTGAGCGCTTTGTTGAGTAAAGAGCCCGAGGTTGAAACCGTATCACTGACCGGCAATGCAGTGAGTGGCATGCGTGACGTCTTCAAGGACAATTGGGTAAATCTGCTGCGCTCCTCTTTTGTTGGAGCCTGGATCGGAATTCTTCCCGGCGTTGGCGCCAGCATTGCCTCCACAATCTCTTATTCGGTGGCAAAAACCTTTCACAAGAACGGTGCCAAATTCGGCACCGGAGAGCCGGGCGGCATCATAGCTGCAGAATCCGCCAACAATGCCAATGTTGGCGGTGCGTTGATCCCGCTGGTGGCCCTTGGCATTCCCGGCAGCGCTGTTGACGCAATACTTCTTGGCGCGTTGATCCTTCACAACATTACGCCCGGACCGCTTCTGTTCACCAATTCACCTGATCTGGCCTGGGGGGTCGTCTTCGCCTATCTGTTCACGACAATCCTGTGCGGCATTGTTCTGTTTACCGGCATGCGCGCCTTTGTATCGCTGGTCCGGGTGCCCCGGGAACTGCTCTATCCGATCATGATCGTCTTTGCCGTATTGGGTTGCTATTCGCTGCGCAACGAGGTTTTCGACGTCGTTGTTCTCTTCATTTTTGGAATCCTTGGCCTTGTCTTTGAGCGGCTCAAAATTCCACTGGCGCCATTCGTTATCGGGTTTGTTCTGGGCGGACTGGCAGAAACGCAACTGCGGTCGGCGCTGATGTGGTCGGAAGGATCCTATCTCGGTATCCTTGAGCGCCCGGTTGCCGTGATCTTCATTGTCATTGCGGCAGCAACTCTGCTGCTACCGCCTCTGATCACCTATCTCATGCGGCGCAGAGCGGCGTAATTTTACATGCGTCTACAACACATCCTGCAGCTTCATGACCGGCAAATCTCCATGGTCAGGATCGGAAGATTGTTTTCCGTAATGGGCCCTCAGGGCCTCCCGCACCACCGGTATATAGGCCCAATCGACACTGACGTTCCGGTAAAAAAGGCCAACGCCGCGGATCCAGGTAATATCCCGCAAATTGAGAGACATGAGATCTTGCGACCTCAGGACGCGCGTATGCTCCAGCGGAATAAAGGCGAAGTAATCACTTTCACTCAGCAGACGCAGAGCAAGAGCCGTATTATCGGTTTCGACAACCACTTTTGGGCGCGCAATCTCTCCGCTGCTGAAAAAATTCTCAAACCGCTCTTTCAATTCGGTCGCACGCACCATGGTGACCCACTTTTGATCCGACAGATAGGCAAGACCTTGATCCTCCAGCGCCGATTTATGATGACGCTGACAGATTGCGGTAATGGTGGAATTGCCCAAATGTTCATAAGCCAGCGCTTCATCAGCGCAGCCGGGGTTCCACAGATAGCTGACAGCCAAATCGATTGCGCCTTCCCGCAAAGCAGGAATCAGGGCATCCGAGGTTCCTTCATTCACGTGGACCGACGTCGCAAATCCGCCATCAACCAAAGCCGCTGTTATGGCTGGCAGGGCGCCAGCGCAAATACTCGCCGAAGCGCCAATTCTGAGCGACACATCCCGGCGTTCCCGGATGGCAATCACAGCATCTTTCAGAAGCGACAAATCATTGGACAGAACATTTGCATAAACCGCGAGCTGCCGGCCCTCAGGGGTGATACTCAAACCACGCGGCGTGCGTTCAAAAAGCTGAAATCCGATTTCAAGCTCAAGTTCCCGAAGGCTTTGGCTCAAAGCCGGTTGGCTGATATTGAGAAATTCAGCGGCCTTGCGCATGGAGCCCTTTTGCGAGATTTCCAAAAACCGGATGAGAGACAGCGGGTTCGTCATCGCAGGTTTTTCCCCTTTTCAATCATTCTGTCGCCGTTGCCTGAATTGTGCAGAATTGCAGGAATCCATAATCCGAAACACAAGCCTAGGCCAGCGCCTTGTTCCAGTCCATCCAACCAGCACCATCTTCGCCTCGTCCGGTGTAAGGACACCGCAAACTCCAACCTGTGTGGTCTTTCAGCATGACAAAAACCAATCATCCCAACATTCTGTGGGTCTGCACTGATCAGCAGCGATTTGACACAATTTCTGCCCTTGGGAACCAACATATTTCCACGCCGAATCTTGATCGGCTTTGTGCGCAGGGTACAGCCTTTACCAGGGCCTATTGCCAGGCGCCCATCTGCACACCCAGTCGATCAAGTTTTCTAAGCGGCATGTATCCATCCACCATCGGTGCAAGCCGAAATGGCAATGCCTATTTTGCAGACCGGTTTCCTCTGTTGCCAAAAATTCTGGCAGATGGAGGCTATCGCTGTGGCAATGTCGGAAAGCTGCATCTGGCATCGGCGTCGAACGGTGTGGAACCGCGTGTTGATGATGGTTACAGCGAGTTTTACTACAGTCATGCTCCACGTGATGATTGGGAAGAGGGTCATGATTATGCTGACTGGGTGACCGAAAAGGGCGAGAATCTCGGTAAACTCTCCATGAATATTGACGGGATTCCCGCCAAGTTTCATCAGTCAGCCTGGGCGGCAGATCGCAGCATTGAGTTCATGGCCCGCAACGATGCGCGCCCCTGGTTTTTGAGCGTCAATGTCTATGATCCGCACCCGCCGTTTAATCCACCCAAACTATATCGCGACATGTTCCCTCCAGACTCAGTGCCTGCCCCGCATTTCCAGCCAGGCGATTTGGATCAGCAGAATTATCTTGAGGACATCGATTTCCAATCCAAGGCGCAAAGCCCGGACATGTTGGACATTCCAAACCCTGTCCTGCCGGTGGATCCTGCGCCCGACCCGGATAATCCGGGAGGCGAGACTGCGGGGGAACGTGATGCGCAAACCCTGATCAGTGCCTATTATGCCATGATACGTCTGATTGACGACCAGCTCGGCCGCATTCTGGATGCTTTGGAAGAAAGCGGGCAAGCGGGGAACACAATTGTGGTCTTCACGTCCGATCATGGTGAAACGCTGGGAGATCATGGCCTTATTCTGAAAGGCTGTCGGTTCTATGAAGGGCTGGTCCGCGTGCCGATGATCTGGAGCTGGCCCGGACATATCAAGGCAAATGCCGTGCGCGATGATCTGGTCGAATTGACCGATATTGCCCCAACGTTGATGGCGCTTGCCGGTCTTGACCCGCTGGAGCGGATGCAGGGTTTTTCACTCCAGCCTACTTTGGAACATGGAGCGGTGGTGGCACGCTCCGGGGTGAGATCCGAGTTTTATGATGCTCTTGATCTGCCACACCACAACCGGGCCACCATGTGGCGCACGGACCAGTACAAGCTTGTGGTCTATCATGGCACCGGTAAGGGAGAATTGTTTGATCTTGATGCTGATCCCTGGGAGCATGACAATCTGTGGCTTGATCCGGCGCATGCAGGCATCAAAAACGCATTGCTGGCCGAAAGCTTTGATCACACAGTTGCGTCTATTGACCCAGGTCCACCGCGCTCCGGTTCTTACTAAAGTTTTTTACGTGGGGTCGATGAGTGCGTAACTGACACCGCCTTCTCAAAAACTGTCAGTAAGCCGGCTCAAGGATTCCCAGTCCGGATGGGTTGCAACAGCAAGTCCCGGCACGGAAAGTGATTTCAGCGACACAGAGCCATCTTCAATCCTGAGCCGGACGCGCCCATCCGCATCGGTGGTGTAGAGGTCTTCATGGGCCGCGGCATAGCGCTGTTGCTCGGACAAGGGCGCTTCGCCAAAGCCGTGAACATAGTGATAGCCGTTGCGCTCCACATGGGTTGCCCCGATCAGGGCTGCCAGCGCGAAATCCTGTTGGGTGGAAATACCGGGCATGGTGGTGAGGTCTTCAGCAATCATGAAATGATCATTTCTGCCGTCAGACGCATTCCAATGGCGTACGCGCACGGTGTTCAAAATGGCCTTGTAGAATCCCTTGCAGGATTTGGAGGACATGCCGCGATAACCAAGCGCGCGGGCAACAGGAAAAATACCGATATGTGAATCGGATTCATCCACCGCGACCGGCTTATGAGCAGCAATAGCGTGGACCGGTTTTTCCAGCGCCTTGGCGCGGGCAATGGGCTGCTCCAGATAGAGCGTTGAGGCCCACAGCTTTGCCAATTGTGGCGTGTTCTCAACCGCATCGATCCAGTCCACGACCGCATCCGCATCGGCAAATTGTTCATTGCCATCAAGGCTGACATGATACGGCGCTCCACTCCCATCCAGCAGGGCTGCAATCCGGCTGAGGCGGTCAATATCTGCCTTGGTATCACCGCTGACTTTCAGTTTGAAATAGCGCTGACCATACATCGCAATCACGGCTTCCAGACTTTCCGGCAGGCCATCATTGATGCGCTTGGTTAAATCCGTTTCCACAATTGCATCGGCCATACCCACCGTATGCCGTATGGCAATCCGCTCGGGTACAGACAGTGTCTTCAAATGGCTGGCCATATCGACGCCATACAGATCCGGGGTTGTCGCGGCATTGATGCCTGGCAGATTGGTTTGCACAGCCTGAAAGATGGAAACGCCCTGGGAACGGCAGAGCGCATCCAGCACAGCGCGGTCCATCAGGGCGGTTCCATAGGACGCAATCAGCCCGTTCAGCCCGCGCTTGGCGCAGGCCGTAAAGTGGTCGGCCTGCAGAGTTGCATGAAGAGAAAAGGCGGAGGGGAAGCGCCCAGCCTGCTGATAGCGCTGGGCCGCAAGACCCATGGAGGTGCGCAATTGCTCGAAATTATCTTCGTTCGAAAGGTCCGGATTCTTGTCGAACCATTTGGGAGCCAGAAGCTCTGCTGCAACGCCGGTTTCCTCGACCCCATTGCAGACGACCTGCGCGCGGACGAAAATCTGTGGCGTGGCGGTGAGCGTGACCGCGCCAAACTTGAAAGGCAGGCGCAAAGTGACTGGGCGTTCAAACAGTTCAACTGAACGCAATTCTATGGATGGCGTTTGGTCGCTCATGATGCAATTCCCGCTTTCGCTGCCTGTTCAAGCGCTCTTATGGTGCCGATGGCACGGGCGGCAGAGGCGGGGCCATCAGGAACATAGTCAAAAGGTTCAACACCAATCCAGCCATCATAATTCAGCTCAAGAAGCCGTTTCACGATGGGCAGGAAATCAAGTTCTCCCTGTCCGGGGCCTCGCAGATTGGGATCATTGAAATGCACATGACGAATGAGACCACCCGGCAAATGCTGTGACAGCAGATCGGGAATTGATGTGCTCTCCGCCTGTGCCGCAGAACAACAATCAATCATGGCGGAAAAGTAGGGTTGATCGACAGCGCTCACGATGGCCGCTGCATCCGCCAGCGTGTTCACATAGGCGGTTTGAGCACTGGACAAGGGTTCGAGCAGATAATGAACTTTTGCGGTGTTTGCAGCCTCCGCGGCGTGCCTGAAATGAGCGAGCGCCCGCGCCTTTGCGGCCTCAGCTTCGCTATTCGGCAAAACCCGTTGCGCCGGGGAGCCGTGAATGAGATAGCTGCCGCCAAGCGCTGCACACATCGAGACAAGCGCATCAATAGTCTGTTTCGTGCGCTGCTGCGTCGCCGGATCAGCATCCGTAATCGACAGCCCATTGGGGGCCACCAGCAACCAGTGCAGCCCTGAAACCGCAATACCTTCGGCTTCAACTGTGCTGCGAATTTTGGCCAGGGCATCTGCATCCAATGCAGATGGGCCATTTTCATTCAGTGTGAAGGGCGCAATTTCCAGGCCGTCATAACCAAGTTCGGCAGCAAAGCCCGCTTGTCGGCCAATCTCCCAATCGCGGATGACTTCGTTACACAGGGAGATTTTCATGGCGAAACCTTCATTGGGGCGTCTCTGACGGTTTTTTCCTCAGGGAGCTAAAGAGGGCCGTCACGCGGCGGCGTACGGGCGGAATGGCGCCCAGCAGCATCAGCAGACAGGCAAGCGCCAGAAAGGCCGAGATGGGCCGGGTGAGAAAGGCGATAAATTCACCATCTGACAGGGTCATGCCCCGGCGGAAACTCTTGTCCAGCAAATCGCCCAGCACAATGCCCAGCACCAGTGGCGCCATGGGATACTTCATTTCCCGCAAGGCAAAGCCGATAAGGCCGAAGGCCAGCATGACGTATATGTCGAACACGCGCCCGGCGATGGCAAAGGAGCCAATGGTACACAGCGTGAAGATCAGCGGCATCAGATAGGCGCGCGGCACGGCCAGAACCAACAACAGCGGACGGGTCAGCAAAAGGCCGATGATGAGCATGGCAAACATGGCCATGGCGACCATCGCCACCACTTCAAACACAAAGGATGGAAATTCGATCATGATCATGGGTCCGGGCCGAATGCCATGAATAAACATGGCGGCCAGCAATACTGCGGCTGGTGCGGAGCCGGGAACTGCCAGCGTAAGGACTGGAATAATGGCGCCTGGAACCGCAGCATTGTTGCCGGTCTCCGCAGCCATCAATCCATCGAGAGAGCCCTTGCCAAAGGTTTCCTTCACCTTGCTGGCGCGTTTGGCGGCGGCATAGGACATCCATGCCCCCATATCTTCACCCACGCCGGGCAACAGCCCCATAAAGGTTCCGATCAGACCTGAGCGGACAATGGTGCGTTTGTAACGCCATATATCAGCCATGCGCGGCAGAATTCGATCAGAGGCATCGCGAACCGATTGAAAACCGCGTGCTTTCATGACCGTTAGAATTTCAGCAAAACCGAAGGCACCAACCAGCGCAGGCAGCAATCCAATGCCACCTGAAAGGTCAGACGAGCCATAGGAAAAGCGTTGATAGGAATGGATACCTTCCTGTCCGATCATGGCCACGAACAGACCAATAAAGCCTGCAATCCAGCCTTTCAGGGCATCGCCCGTGGTTGTGATCTGCCCGGAGATCAACACGCCGAACAGCGCCAGCCAGAAAAACTCGTATGAGCCGAAGGACAGGGCAAAATCACCCAGAACGGGTGCCACAAGTGCCAGCGCCAGCATGCCGATCATACCGCCGGCAAATGAACCGGCCGTGGCTATGCCCATCGCCTTTCCGGCCTTGCCGGCGCGCGCCAGCGCGAAGCCATCAAGGGCTGTTGCCGCATTGGCAGGCGTTCCGGGAATGTTGAGCAGAATGGCAGAGCGCGAGCCGCCATAGATCGCCCCCACATACATGCAGATCAGGATCAGAATTGCCTGTGTCCCATCCATGCGAAATGTCAGAGTGGTTAGAAGGGCAATGCCAAGTGTGGCAGTCAGGCCCGGGAGGGAGCCCACAAGAATGCCGAGAAATGTGGCCCATGCCACATTGAACAGCGTCATCGGACTGGTCAGAAAACCACCCAGTGCATCGATGAAAAAACCAAGTCCGCTCATGGCAGACGCACAAAGAAAACGTCTTCAAAGACGGTGGTGATGATCCATGCAGCGACCGCTGCCACAGTGAAAGCAAGCGCTATACGTTTGACAAGAGCGTTGCCTGTCAGCGGTTTGCCTTCCACGCGCCGGTCCTGCAGGTCGAAGATCATGATGAAGGAAAACAGAAACAGAAAAGCGGCCAGAACAAAGGGAATAAGCCCCACGGCCACAAAGGCAAAACCGAAGCAAAGCCCCAGTGTGATCAGCACGCGCAGCCTGGAGCCGGGCTCTCCCTTGGGTGGCGCAATGTTTAGCGCTTGCCGGGAGCGCATGAACAGGAAGAATCCCATCAATGTCAGGCAGAGGCCAATCATGCCGGGAACGACGCCCGGCGCGGACCAGATGTTGGAGCCGAACTCCTCCATGCGCGGCATACGCCATGCCTCGAATGTGATGATCAGTCCGAAAAAGACAAAAACAATGCCCATCAAGGCATCCGCTCTTGTGGGCTGATCAGAAGGTGGCGAAGCCTCTGTAACTGTTACGCCAGTATCATCGACCATAGTGCCGATAGACCTCCGCTGCGATGATGACCCCGGCGAAATTCTAAAAAACCCGCCGGGGCATATCTGCCTTTGAAAAAGGCTTATTTCATGCGTTCGATACCAACAGTAGCAGGATCGACTTTTGCTTTGCCAGCATCAAACAACAGATAGGCATTGTTCTGGATGGCAGGCAGGACGCGCTTCTGTGCATCTTCACCATAGAAGGGTGCGAACACGGCACCGCGACCAGCAGCATAGTCTTTCAGCGCCTGACTGTTGGCGATGGTGTCGGCCCAGATCTTGTCAAGGGCTGCCACAACTTCAGCCGGAGCTGTGCCGGGTACGAATACACCGAAATAGTTTGGTGCAATCGGCACACCGTCCACGAAATCCGTGATCGCCGGAATTTCGCCATAGCCTTCCAGAATCAGCGGCTCGCCGTTCAGGACTGCCAGTGGGCGAATGCGTTTGGCGCGGATCATTTCAGCCTGTTCCACGGCCAATTGTGTTGTGGCGACGGTTTCACCGGAGACGGTAGCGATAACCGCAGGATTACCACCATCATAGGTGACGTGTTTGTAACCGCCACCGGCAGCAGATTTCAGTGCTTCCATGGCATTGTGACCGCCGGAATTGAGGCCAGCCGTTGCCACGGAGATGGCATTTGGATCATCCTTCATGGCTTTCAGGAAATCATCCATTGTCTGATAGGGCGAATCCGCATTCACGCCGATCACTGCCACATTGGCGACGTCGAGATAAAGGTTCCAGTCGCCAATCGATGTGTCCAGCATGCCCAGAACTTTGTAGGTGCCAAGATCTTGCGCTGCACCGGCTGTCCATGTGTAACCGTCTGGCTCTGATTCAAGCGCGCTTTTGGAACCGATAGAGCCGGATGCACCGGGCTGGTTCTGTACGACAACGGTTGCGCCAAGCGCTTTTTCCAATTCAGCAGCCACAACGCGGGTGACCTGATCGGTCGAGCCACCGGCTGACCAGGGCACAATGATGTTAATCGGTTTTTCTGGTTTCCAGTCCATGGCTGCAGCCGTTCCGGCCGCCGCGCCAAGGGCAAGACCTGCCCCTATGAATAGACCTGTTACGCTTTTAATGCTCATGCGATATGTCCTCCTGTTGAATTTCGGAACCGGTATACCGCTATGCTTTGCACGCAAGTAACCAGTTGGTTATGGCAGAATGAAACGGTCCTCATTCCATGTCAAGTTTGCGGCCCTCACAATACGATGGCCTGAAATTAATCATCCAGCCAGCGCTCCAGATGCGCGGCCACGAATGCATCATCAGTCAGATGCGGGTAGTCCTGAGTAATGCGGGTCAGTTCTTCGGCCTGTCCGGGAGAGAGTGTTTCATTTGGATCAAGACACCAGATGCCGGCGAGCAGACCCTGCCGGCGTAAAATTTCATGACAGCCAGCGATCACGCCTGCAAAATCATGGGCCACATCAAAGACAGCGGCGTTGATATCGGTCATTTGCGAATCCAGCGCCAACAGGTCAGCCGGCAGGTCAGCATCTGCCTGAACGGCTGCACGGCAGCGGGCATGTAAATCGACAGCCGCTTTGGTCCAGACCGACCATTGGCCAAGCAGGCCGCCGACAATGCGCAAAGTCACGTCTTCACCCTTGCGCCGATGGGTAAAGGGCAGCAACAGATCAGCGACGATATGATCATCATTGCCGGTATACAGCGCCACCCGATCCTCGGCATTGGCAGCAATCACGCCGCGCACCACATCAATGGTCCGATGCCGATGAAACGGCGCAATCTTGATGGCGATGACATTGTCGAGCGAGGCAAATCTTTGCCAGAAATCCACCGACAATACGCGGCCGCCGACAGCTGGCTGCAGATAGAAGCCAATAATCGGCATGATGTCGGCAATTGCGCTGCAATGTGCAATCAACTCATCTTCACTGGCATCCCGGAAAGGCGCTGGACTGACAAGTGCAGCATGGTAGCCAAGCGCCAGAGCGGTCTTGGCTTCCGCCACCGCCTGGTCGGTTTTACCGGCCACACCGGCAATCATGGCCAGCGGACGATCCGTCCAGTCAGAGGCCGTTTGCGCGGCCATTTCCAACACCGGCGCATATAGACCGGCTTCCCGAATTTCAAATTGTGTGGTGTGCACCCCGACAGCCAGACCGCCGCTGCCAGCGTCGATGTAGTAACGCGACAGCGCGCGTTGGCGTCGACGGTCCAATACCCGATCAGCATCGAGTGCCAGCGGATGGGCCGGAATGGCCGTGCCCTCGGCAATGACCTGGCGGATATCGGTTGGAAGATCAGCGATTTTCATAAGAGGAGTCCTGGCCCTAATACTTCCCGTCACGCGCTTCAAAATGGGTGGGCTTGTCCAGACTTCTGCCACCGCGGATCAGCCAGTCGGCCTGCCAGTCAATCATATCTTCCAGAGAAACGGCCAAAGGACTAAACACTTTCATGGATGCGCTGGCATCATTCAGCCAGGCCGTAGGCGCTTCCGTGCCGACAATATTTGCCGGCTTACCAAATCGTTTTGCAAAGGCCTCGACAATGTCGCGCACGGCAATGACATGCGCGCCCGTGACGTTGATCGGGCTGGTTGGCGTGGTGGTCTGCGCCAGACTGCGCAGGGCGCGGGCATTGGCCTCTCCCTGCCAGATCAGGGTCACATGGCCCATCGACACATCAATTGGCTCTTCTGCCAACACTTTTTGCGCCAGATCGTGCAGCACGCCATAACGCACATCAATGGCGTAGTTCAGCCGGAACAGCCGCCCCGGCGTGTTGTGAACCACACTCATATGTTCAAACATGCGCTCGCGGGCAACGCAG
>CAZOCA010000015.1:0-15264 GCA_964578105.1 uncultured Pararhizobium sp. | reverse complement strand
ATATACCCGCAATCACACCACCCAGTACAAAGACCGGGATCAGCATTGCTGCCGCGCCGCGCCACAGTGCCTTTGCCAGGCCGAGCAGCCCCGGAAACGGGTTCGCCGGGTACCCTTCGCGCAGCGCCATGACATAGGTGTAACCCATCATGAAGAGCCCGATCGTAATGCCCGGTACAATCCCACCCAGGAACAGGGCACCAATCGAGACATTTCCAAACGCGCCGTAGACAATCAGAATGATGGAGGGCGGGATGATGACCCCCAGCGTGGAAGAGGCCGCAGTCAGTGCCACTGAAAATGCAGGACTGTAGCCCGCTTTCTTCATGGCGGGGATCAATATGGAGCCGACAGAGGCCGTGTCTGCGGCAGCCGAGCCGGACAATGCGGCAAACACCATCGACACAAACACATTCACATGCCCCAGCCCCCCACGCACATGCCCAACCGATGCATCAGCGACTTTAAGCAGCCGGTCGGTAATGGAACCAGCGTTCAAGATGCGCCCCAAAAACATGAAGAAGGGCACCGCGAGCAGCGTAAAACTGTCGATGTTGGAATACATCTGGTTTATCACCGATGTCAGCGGCAGATCTTCCCACAGGATGACAAACACCGATGACAGGATCAGCGAAAAGCCGATATTGACCCGCAACGCAATGAGGACGAAAAATCCGCCAAGCAGCAGAACAAGCGGGTTCATTTGGAATTCCGGTCAAGTAGGGATTCAATCGTGAAGAGACCAATGAAAGCCCCACAAATCGGAATTGGCAGATAAAACCAGAATTCAGAGATGTTGAGCGCCAGGGACACCCGGTTCAAGCCGATTTGACTCATGATTATGCCATGCCAGACGAGCACAAATACAACGACTGCTGCGGCCAGATAAGTCGCGATTTGTGGAATGATATTGAGCGGGCTGTTTTTCGGCCACAGATTGACCAGATAGTGCCCACCACGTCGATAGGCGAAGGCGGCGCCCAGAAAAATACACCATGAAAACAAAAGCTGCGCCAGATCCAGCGTCCAGGTCATCGGCACCATAAGAATGTTACGTGCAGCCACCTGAATGAAAACAACGGAAATCAGGCCTGCAAACAGGCATGCCAGCACCATTTGAAATATTCTGTCCAGAGTGTCGCCAAGGGTTTTGAGCATGGTAAAATGACAGCTGTTTCAATGCATTGGAAAGAATGAAGGTGGTGCCAACCGGGCGATTGCCCGATTGGCGTAGTTACTTATTGCGCGGTGAGCGCTGCCATTGGGGCTTCGAGACCCATTTCGGCAACCAACTCGATCTTCAATTCTGCCAGTGCGTCCTGAAATTCGGAGATATCCGGACGGGTAACCGTGACATTATGTGTAGCCTGCAACTCTTCAACGAGCGCACCTTCATATTCCTTGGCTTTCTCGATACCCAGAGCGGAAGCTTCCTGTGCAACCTCGATGATCATATTCTGCTGATCTTCCGACAGCTTGCCCCAGGCCCGTTCGCTCATGGAAACGTGGTTGACCTGAATGGAATGGGCCGTCAGCGCAAGATAGGGCGCAACCTCATACAATTTTGCACCGGAATAGCCGGGAATGGAGCTTTCCAGCGCATCCGCAACTCCTGTTTGAACGGCCGCATACAACTCGCCCCAGGCGACGGAGACTGGCAGGGTGCCAAGCTGTTCCCAGGTTTTGGAAATCATCGGCGAAGGTGGTGTCCGCATTTTAAAGCCGGAGATGTCAGCAAGGGCGTTTACAGGTCCTTTTGCATTGGACAGGTTCCGGGTTCCGGAGCCGCCAAGGGCCAACAAGCGCATGTTAAGGCTGCGATCTGCATAGATGCCCTGATAAAACGCTTCGGATTTCGAGCCGGGTCCGACTTTGGCCATCAGATCGTCAAAACCGGAAAACAGATAAGGCACTGAGAAAATCTGGAACTCAGGAACCTTCTTGGCCGCATTATTGGTGGAACTGATCATGAGATCAATTGTGCCCAGACCCATTTCCCCGATAACGGCATCGTCATTGCCCAACTGGCCAGCATCAAAAATCTTGATTGCAATGGCGCCGTCAGACCGCTTCGCAACTTCTTCAACCATGAAGTCGGCCATGTCATTATATGGGTGTGGCGACTTCACCAATGTGTGCAGCCGCATATTGATATCAGCTGCCAATGCACTGGTGGAAACCAGAGCTGACGCCAGAATGACTGAACTTAAGAATTTCAATCCGCGCATGATATGTTCCTCTTTCGTTGGGGCATATGTGTTTTGGGTATTTCACCTGGAATTCTACTACCAAGGTTCAAAAAAAGACACATTCCGTCAAATGCTAAAAACATGCCAATAGATGCAGTAAGGTTATGTGTCTATTTTATCAATGGATGCTTGCTCATAACATCAAGGGCAATATCTGCGAAATGTGAGGCCAAAGCAGACGATTTGATGCCTGAGGGCCGGATGAGCTTGAACTCGAATGGTATGCTTGGCCCAAATGGAACCACCGATATGCGATCAGACTGAAAAAACTCTGCTGTCAGGGAGTCAATGATCGCGATGCCAAGGCCCTCAGCGGCCATCAGGCAGGCGACATAAGATGGCTGGGCCTCTACCAGAATTTTGGGACGGACACGTGCAGCCTGAAAGACCTGACCCAGCCATTGTGCCGTATCTGTCTGATACGATAGCGACACCAGCGCTTCCCCATCCATGTCTTCGGGGCGTAATACCTTGCGTTTTGCGAAGGGGTGATCGGATGCCATGACACAGACGCAGTCGACATGCCATGTGCCAAGAACCTCCACTTCCGGCCGGTCGACAGACAAATGGCAGAGACCAAGGTCGAATTGTCCCGACCCGATTAACTCGCCAATGCGTGGTGACGTGTGAACGTCCAGAGTTGTCTTTACGGTTGGGTGTAATTTCACAGCCTGGCGCATGATGGACGGGGCGAGTGACAGTGATAATGCCGGCATGACAGTCATCCTCACGTGACCGCGCCTCAATTCTCGTATTTCTTCAGCCGCACCGGCAATGCGATCAAGACCAATGAAATACGTGTCGACCTCGCGTTTGAACTGACGGGCTTCGGGCGTTGGTTTGACCGTCCGTCCGCTGCGTTCAAACAGGGTCAGCCCGGTGTCAGCTTCCAGACCGGAAATCATCCGGCTGACAGCTGGCTGCGAAATATTGAGCATTTCGGAGGCGCGGTTGATGCCGCCATAATTCATAACCGCGCGAAAGACTTCCAGTTGGCGTTCTCTCATTGACTTGCTCTCAGGTTATGTATTTTGGGTAAAACATAACATCGAACAAAGTTGACCGAAAGGCACTGGAGTTTTCAGAGGTACCAATCAAACCGGTAGATCGCGTCCATCTGCAATGGATTCCATGGCGAGATACGACGTCACAGCATCCAGTTCGACCTGCCCGATCAGACGTTGATAAATGCGATCAAAGGCGTTCATGTCTTCAGCGACGATTTTGATGATGTAGTCATAATCACCGGCAACCCGGTAAAAGCCCATCACGTTGGGAACTGCCAGAACGACTTCGCGAAACTGCTTCAACCAGTCAGCAGAGTGATGGCGCGTGCGCACCAGAACGAAAACCGTCAGACCCAAACCCAGTTGTTCAGAATCAAGCCGCACGGTCTCACCCTTTAGCAAACCGCTATCACGCAAGGCTTTCAACCGTCGCCAGCACGCATTCTGGGACAACCCCACTTTTTCCGCCAAATCACGCTGTGACAGCGAAGCATCATGTTGCAGAACCCGTAAAATCGAACGATCAATATTATCTATATTTGAAGCCATGAGCGATCATTTGACCACATATTGAAAAGAATCAAGAGGAAATAGGTGGTATTTAAGCATGAATTGCGAATTAAACTGGTGGCAACACCCTATGGAGCAAATCATGCAAGCAGATCCTAACCCTCTCCAGACCTTTGCGGCCTCACTGAATTCAGATGACATCATCCAGGCGTTGAGAGACAGCTTGATCGGGGACGGGATGACATTGGAAGGGCCATTCGGGTCCAAGGAAATCTTGTATGCTGACTATGTTGCATCAGGGCGGGCGCTGCATCTGATCGAAGCATTCATCATGACGAAGGTTCTGCCCTATTACGCCAATTCGCACACAGAAGCGTCCTTTTGCGGTGCCTTCATGACCCGTTTGCGCGCTGCTGCGCGGGCAGAAATTGCACGGTTGTGTGGTGCCACAGACGATTTCTCAACCGTGTTTGCCGGCGCCGGGGCCACCGCTGGCATAAACCGCATCGTGGGGTTATTGGGCGTTGCCGACGCCGTCCAGAGGGGCGAAAATCCGCTTATTTTGATTGGCCCTTATGAACATCATTCAAATATTCTGCCTTGGCGTGAAAGCGGTGCGCAGATCATCGAAATTGAGGAAGACGCCAGCGGCGGTCCCTGTCTGGCATTACTGGAAAGGGCGCTGCTGGATGCAGGCCCTGACCGGCTGAAAATCGGTGCGTTTTCGCTCGCGTCCAATGTCACAGGTATCGTGACGGACGCAGATAGAGTGACAAAATTGCTGAAAGATCATGGCGCACTTTCGGTTTGGGATTGTGCCGGTGGAGGTCCCTATTTGCCGCTGAACATGTGCGCAGGCACGCCCTACGAGAAAGACGCTATCATTGTGTCGCCTCATAAATTCATTGGTGGTCCCGGCGCATCCGGTGTGATGATCGTGCGCAATGCAGCGGTCACACGTCAGAAACCTGTCATTTCCGGCGGCGGCACGGTCAAATTCGTGTCTCCATGGGCACATGATTATTCTGACCATATTGCTGTGCGCGAAGAAGCTGGCACGCCAAATGTCGTCGGCGATATCCGCGCCGCTCTCTGCTTTCTTGTAAAGGAATCCATCGGCCAGACCGCAATGGATAAGCGCCACAAACAGTTGCGAGATCGCGCGCTGAGTGTCTGGCAGGAAAACCCGAATATTGAGATCCTCGGCAATCCCGATGCAGATCACTGTCTGCCGATCTTTTCAATGCAGATACGCAATTCAAAGCAAGGCGGATTCATCCACCAGCAACTTTTCACAAGGCTTTTGTCAGACTGTTACGGCATTCAGGCGCGCGGTGGTTGCGCTTGCGCGGGACCCTATGCCCATCGCCTTCTGGGCATAGATCAGCGACACTCCGAATCCATTCGGGCCGCCATTCTGTCCGGCGCAGAATTTGAAAAACCGGGTTGGACCCGCCTGAACTTCAGCGTTCTTCTGACCAATGAGAAAGCAGATTGCATCATTGATGCGGTTGATACGCTGGCGCGCAATCCTTACCCCATGGTCGATGCATATCGGTGTGACGATGCGACGGCCCGCTTCAGCCCTTTGCTGCAATCTGCATAAACGGTTCAATGGCTTTTGCGACGGACAGGATACGGTCATCCTGACCAAACGGAGCTGAGATCAAGGCTCCAATTGGCAGTCCCTTGCTATCGACACCAATGGGAAGGCTGACACCGGGCATGCCAAGATAGTTCCCCAACATGGTGTTTCGCAGTGCTTTGAGATTTGTTTTCGCAAAAAAATCATCGTCAGCTTCCAGCGGCGCAAGCGCCGGTGCTGTCATTGCAACTGTCGGGAACAACAGGCATTTATCGCCGAGCAAATTGCCCGCAACTTCCTGAAGCCGTTCCCGTTCCCATTGCAAGCGAATGTAATCCTGAGCCGAAAAACCGCTGGCTGTCATCATGCGTGTGCGGACCCGTTGGTCCATTTCGTCCGCCCGTTCGCTGCTCAGCAAAGCTGCATGAAATGTCGCGGCTTCTGCAACGGTCGGCGTACCATGGGCGGCGAAGAGATTCATGATTTCGGCGAATATGGGAAAAGGGGCGCGGCTGATACGAGTACCAGCCTTCTTGAGGCGATCAACGGCTTCGTCAAAAGAGGTGCGGATATCAGCTTCGATATCATCAAATACAATTGTTTCAGGGATCAGAAATTCCAGATCAGCCAAATCTATGTCGGCAGCATCTGCCGCAGCATGGCCGCGCATAAACGCATCCAGAACGATGAGATCATCAACGCAATGGGCAAGCGGTCCCAGAGAATCCAGACTGGATGACAATGGAAAAACGCCTTGTTTGTCATATCTGTTCTGGCTTGATTTGAAGCCCGCTAATCCGCAAAAACTTGCCGGAACCCGCACCGATCCGGCTGTGTCTGTGCCAATGGCAACAGGTGCCAAGCCAGCGGCGACGGCAATGGCAGAGCCAGAGGAGGACCCGCCGGGCGCGCGTGGCATCTCATCTGAATAGGGATTTACCGGCGTGCCATAATGGGGATTGAGGCCAAGGCCGGAATAGGCAAATTCCGAAAGGTTGGTTTTCCCCAGACAGACCAATCCCATGTCCCGGCACGCGGCAACGGTGGCTGCATCGCTCTCTGCCGGTTTCCCCTTGGCATATACCTTTGATCCCGCAGTGGTCGTATCGCCCTTGGTGTCAAACAAATCCTTCCAGGCAATGGGGATGCCATCCCATGGGCTGAGCAGGGTGCCGTTCAGACGCCGCGCATCACTTGCTTTGGCTTCAGCGCGCGCGCGGGCCTTGGTGACCGTGATGAAAACCGATTGGTCATGGTATTGCGCGATGTCATCCAGATAGCGCTCTGCAAGCTCCACGGCCGTCATTTCACCCGCTTGCAGCATGCTGACAAGTTGTGTGGCCGAGAGCCCGTTCAAACTGTTTTTCGACACGATCCGTCTCCGTGGTTCAGTCCCGTCATACAAAAAGCATCACGGCCGCCGGAAACAGGATAATCAGAATGAGCACTGCAATGTAAGCCGCAATATAGGGCAGGGCGCTCTTTGATATGGCCTCGATACTCGAACCTGACAGCCCGGCGGCAATGAACAGGTTTAAACCCACCGGCGGTGTAAAGTTGCCGACCGCCAATGCGATCACGGTGAACACCCCGAAATAGATCGGATCAATGCCAATCGCGGCAATAAGTGTTCCAAGGGTTGGAACCAGAAGCACCAGCGCGGCTACATTATCCAGAAACGTTCCGGCAATCAGCAACAGAACGAGCACCAGAAGCATGATCAGCATCGGCTCGCTGCTGATGTTTAGAATTTGCGCTGCGACGGCCTGCGGAATTTGTTCCGCCGTAATGATAAAGGAGAAGGCATTGGCTGTCCCCATCAGATACATCACAACAGCGGAACTGACCGCGGTCTGCATAAAGATCGGCCCCAGATCTTTCAGCGAGATGGACCGGTAAATAAACAGTCCGACAATCAACCCGTAAAGGCATGCTACCGCTGCTGATTCAGTGGGGGTGAAGATACCCCCATAAATCCCGCCTAGAATGATGATGGGCATGACGAGCGCCAGACCGCTTTCACCGACAATTTTTGTGGTCTCGGATTTATCTGGCTGAGGCTCACGTTCAAGCTTGTTTTTTCGAGCCATCATGTAATTGACCAGGCCCAGCGCCAGAGCAATGACAAGGCCCGGAATAATGCCGGCAATGAAGAGATCTCCAATCGAGACATCAGCAATGGTGCCATACACCACCATCGTCAGACTTGGCGGAATGATCAATCCCAGTGCACCGGAGGAAGCAATTACGGCCCCAGCATAGGGCGCCGGGTAACTTCTTTTGACCATGGACGGGATCAGAATTGAACCGATGGCCGAGGCCGTTGCAGGCGCTGATCCGGAGATTGCGCCAAAAAAGGCCGAGGCGCCGGTGGACATTTGGGCGAGTCCGCCTGGAAATCTGCCAAGCAGCAATCCGGCGAGTTTCACAAGGCGCTCGGAAATATGAGCCGCCGCCATAATATTTCCGGCCAGTAGAAACAGGGGAATTGCCAGAAACGGAAAACTGTTCAGGCCATTAAACAGTTTCTGCGGCATGATGATGAGAGGAATGCTGCTGCCAAAATACAGCGCGGCAATCGAAGCAAGGCCCAGCGCAAAGGCAACCGGCGTTCCAATCAACAGCAATCCAAAAAGCGTCAGAAACAGAATTTCAGTCATGGTGTGGTGCCCTCCTGAATTGACCGACAAAGTTTTCAATCAGGAATACAAGCGCCAGAACCGAGCAGACCGGCATGGCCAGGGAGACATAACCAACGGGCAGTCCTGCTGCCGGTGACACTTGCCGCATTGCGCGCATGGACAGGTCATAACCGTTCACAATAATGACCCCCAGAAACAGGGTCAGGCCGAGGAAAATGACGATGTTGAAGACCCTCGCCAGACCGTCTGGAGCAAGGTTCTTCACAAAATCCATCGCAATGTGCTGGTTGCTGCGAAAGGCAACGGCCGCACCCAGAAAGACCGACCACACCATGGCATAAATGGATAATTCACTGGCGGCGGCAAAAGAGAATTCCAGAAGATAACGGCTCGCAACCTGTGCAATGACCAACACAAAAACAGCGCCGAGAAACAGCGCCGCCAGATATTTTGTTATCTTTTCCAGGAGGTCTAATAGCTTCATGGCTTATCGTCTTTTCCAGGAGCGGCTGCACATTGAAATGCAGCCGCTGAGTTGTGCCAGCCTAGTTAGCCAGGGTGGTCTGGATTTCTTCAATAATGTCAGCGTCCAGTTTGCCTTTGAACTGTTCGATCACAGGTGTCAGGGCAGCTTTGAAAGGAGCTGTGTCAACGTCATTGATCTTGTTACCGAGCTTGGCAAGTTCTGCCCATTGTTCATTTTCAAGATCATTGACCATTTTCAGATGAACGCCAGCCATTTCCTGTGCCGTATCCAGCAAAATCTTGCGGTACTCTTCTGGAATGGCCTCAAGCTTCGCCTTGTTCATGATCAGCGGTGAGCCAAGATAAATATGGCCGGTTCTGGACGTGTAGGCCTGCACTTCATAGAATTTCTTGGTCAGAATGTGCGCTGGCGGATTTTCCTGTGCATCGGCTGTTCCAAGCTGGAGCGCGGAATAAAGTTCGCCAAATGAGATTACCACAGGATTGGCACCCATTGCCTTAAACGTCTCGACAAAGACTTCGCCTTCAGGAACGCGAATTTTCACGCCCGCCAGATCTTCAGGCTTGGTGATGGGTTGCTCATTGTTGGTGACATGGCGTAAGCCGCCCATCCACCAACCGATAACTTCGGCACCGGTGCCGTCCATCTTGGCTTCAAGCTTGTCGCCAACGGGTCCTTCCAGCACTTCATGCACATCATCTAGCGATGAAAACAGGAATGGCAGGTTCAAAATGCCCATATCGGGAACCCAGTTTGAAAGCACTGTGTCCGACACCAGGAAAATATCCTGGGTTCCGATCATGGTGCCTTCCACGGCTTCCAATTGCTTGCCAAGCTGGTCTGCCGGGAATACCTGAATTTCAATGTTGCCGTCGGTGCGCTCTTTCACCAGGTCAGCGAACTGCAGAGAAATGGTCTGGTAGTGATGCGATGGTGCGCCGGTGTGACCAAGTTTGAGCTGGATCGTTTCGGCCAATGCACTTCCTGTCATGGTAGCGACCAGCGCTATCGATGCTGCTGTTATTGTAAACTTCATTTGGTAGTGTCTCCGTGTTGGATTTGACTCAGAGGGTTCAACAATGGATGCGAGAACAGATGTGCAGATCCCGGTATGGAAGCGGCCCCGACTGGGCTTAATGCCTGGAACTTAAAGGTTTTTCATCTCCTTCATTCAAGCATTGTCCGCAGAACTTCCTGCTGTGAATGAAGTATCGCACCAGACTATTCGGGGTTGGAAGCATCAACTTGCGATGGTCGCGTTGCCTTTTCGGCAACAACGACCTAGTGATTGAAGTCCTGTGTGTGCTTGAAAGGCGAACTTTTATCAATGAACATGAACGCGTTGCGATATTTTCTGGAAGTAGCAAAATGCCAGTCCATACGACGCGCTTCGGAACGGTTGCATGTGGCCGCCTCTGCGATAAGCCGGCAGATTTCAGCCCTGGAGCACGAACTTGGCTGTACCTTGCTGGAGCGCCGGTCTGACGGTGTCAGTCTGACCGAGGCTGGTGAACGTCTCAAAACACATGGCATGAAAATCGATGCGCAAGTACAACTGGTCAAATCAGACATAGACCAACTGCGCTCGCTTCACCGCGGTACGATTAAAATCGGGTCGGTGGAAGGCGTGACTGAGAATTTCCTGCCAAAAACCCTGACGGAGTTCTCAACCCGGTTTCCGGAAGTCCATTTCGAAGTGACCGTGTTGAGCCGTGATGAGGTGATCAATGCGCTGGATCGATATGAGTGCGATATTGGATTTGTCTATGACTATATCCACCACCACGCAGTTGAAGTTTTGTCGAATTATCAACAACCCTTGCATGCCTTTGTCCCACCCGATCACGCGCTGGCGCAGGGCGAGCGGGTTACACTTGCAGAGCTCCTGGCTTTCGATCATTTGTTGCCGGATTCCAGTTTTGGCATCAACCAATTGGTCACACGCACGGCAAAAAAGGCAAAGGCTAGGGTCGCACCAAGGATGATCAGCAATCAGCTGCATTTTCTGCGCAACTATGCGCAGTTGAATGGGGCGGTGGTCTTCATGCCGGTTCAGGCTGTTTATAGCGAAGTGCTGCAGGGAACACTGGTGCCGGTTAATCTGGACTGTCCGGCATTTGATAATCGCAATTTGTCCCTTGCCGCACGCAAGAGCAGAAGCCTGTCACCCGCGGCGGTCTCGTTTTCCAAATTTGCTCAGGAGCAATTTGGAACGTGGCAGGATTTGGATCAGTCAGCCATATCTGCGGCTCGGTCCCGATGGTGGGACGGGGACGCAGAATAGACCTGTTCCTAGCCGTCTTTGAGCAAGACGTTCAACTCTGCCTCAACTGGCGCATCCAGTCCCAATTCATTTTGGAACAAGGCCGCCCGCGCATGTTTGCCGCGTTCTTCACCAAACAAGGCGACATACAGATCAGAGGCGCCATTCAATACCAGATGCGCTTCCGTGAAACCCGGAGCGGAATTGACATAGCCAACCATCTTGATGATGCGTTCAATTCTATCCAGACTACCGATAACCATTTTCATGAGCGCTAAATGATTGAGTGCCATATAGCGAGCTGATTGATAGCCCTCTTCAATGGTCAGATCGCTGCCCAGCTTGCCTTTGATCGGCATGATATCATTGTCATCGGCGTCACGGATGGTGCCCAATGTCCCGGAAACATAAAGAATATTGCCGACCTGAACACCCGGGAGATAGTTCCCGATTGGTTTGGGCGGTTTTGGCAATTCGAGGCCCATTGCGTGCAGTTTCTTTTCGATCTCTCCAACAGGCTCTGACATTTCTTATCCTTTCAGCTTGGCGAATTGCCTAAAAAATAGACAGTGCGAAGCGGAATGGGAATTGTCTTTACAGCAGGGATGCGTTGCCAGATAGGCAACAAGTGCTCCGCAGAAGCTGACGGACTGTGGCATTTTGAAATGTGATATGGACGGATGCTATTGATCAGGTTGATTCCGGCGCGAAAGCTGATCACGACGCTACCGAATAAAAGAGCAAAGGGACTGACCCTTGGTTCGGGAAGAAAGACTGTATGACAATTGAATTGCCGGAACTGGGATTTGGCGGAGCGCCGATTGGTGGCTTGATGGATGCTGTCGATGATGCCGCAGCGCTGGATGCACTTGCGGCTGCACTGAAAAGCGGAATTCGGTATTTTGACACCGCACCACTTTACGGCTTTGGCCTGTCGGAACGCAGAACCGGCGACATGGTGCGCGGGACTGAGGACATTGTCATTTCAACCAAGGTCGGGCGCTTGCTAAAGCCGGGCAGGCCCGCAGATCCAAACCAGTTTGCCTGGTCGAATTCGCTGCCATTTCATCCCGTTTATGATTATGGCTATGACGGTGTCATGCGATCCTTTGAAGACAGTCAGCAACGGTTGGGACGCGACAAGATAGATATGCTGTTTCTGCATGATATCGGCTCCCATACCCATCAGGACCCGGTTGAGGAAGCGCGCCATTTCAAAGATGCAATGACAGGCGGATACAAAGCGCTGGACGAATTGCGAAGCGCAGGCGATGTGAAAGCCATCGGCATTGGTGTCAATGAAACGGACGTGTCCATGTGCACACTCGATCATGGAGACTGGGACGTCTTTTTGCTCGCTGGCCGTTACACCCTGCTGGAGCAGGAGGCATTGGACGCGTTGTTGCCCAAATGCGAAGCGCAGTCTGTCAAAATCGTGATTGGTGGTCCCTTCAACTCTGGCATCCTGGTGGGCGGAACAACCTGGAACTACAAGGCTGCACCAGCCGACATTTTAGAGCGCGTCGACGGACTTAAAAGAGTTTGCGCGGCACATAATGTGCCTCTCCCTGCCGCCGCTCTGAAATTCCCGCTCGCACACGCATCCGTCATAAGCGTCATCCCGGGCGTGCGGACACCCGGCGAGTTTTCTCAGCTTATGGAGTGGTGGAATACGGACATCCCTTCATCCTTATGGTCAGACCTGAAGCAAGAAGGCTATGTCCGTGAAGATGCGCCTGTACCGGGCGCATAAACAAAAGGAAGCTCACACGGTTTGAAACCTCCGAATTGCTCTCAAACCGGAGGGACATCCGCTGGATGTACCTCAGCCAGATGTTTTTATTTCTGAGCGTTTTTCGAGAATTCATCCGCAATAATTTGCCCGATCTGCTGGCAGTCTTCCACACTAAAGCTGAGTGGGATGCGCATATCCATGATCCGCTTCAACACCAGTATGGTCTGATCAAGAGACTGGTTCTGGGCATAACGCCAACTGTCAAACCGGCTCGTGAAACCAACAGGATTGGCATCGCCAAACCATTTCAGTTCAACACCACGTTCAAGGCAGGCAGCCAAAAACTGCCGACATGCATCATCATCCCAGTTGGGAACCAAAAACTGAAACGATGAACCGACATAGAATTCCTGCTGTGGCCGAACGGGTATCGTCAATCCCGGAACGGCTTGCAGGGAATGTTCCATCACTTGATAGCGATGGTTCCAACGCTCAACATTCTGGTCCAGCAGCTTAAGCTGCGGTCGCAGGATGGCAGCCCGCAGATTGTCCATGCGCGAAGAACAGTTCGGCATATCCAAACGCGCCTCGGCATGGGCGTCCATATCTGGCCGCGCGAGGTGTTTTTCATAGAGCATGTAAGACCCGGAAAGGATGGACGCTTTCGCCATCAAATCGGGATCATTTGATGTCAGCAATCCACCTTCACCGCTATTGATGTGTTTGTAGGTCTGCGTGCTGAAGCAGGCGGCCAGGCCAAAATTGCCGCTCCTTGTGCCGTTCCATTTGGCACCCATTGTGTGGGCGCAATCTTCAATCATCTGCGCGCCATGCTGTTTCAGCAGCGCGCAAAGCTTTTCCATGGGCGCAATATGCCCCCGCATATGGGACAGCATCAACATTTTTGCGCCAGTAGAGGCCAGCTTGGCGGCCAGATCATCCAGATCAATCGTGAGATTGTCATTGGTCTCGACAAAAACCGGCTCAGCACCCACGGCCGAAATGGCTCCGGGAACCGGCGCCAGTGTAAATGCATTGGTCAGAACCGGATCGCCAGCTTGAACACCGGAAGCACGCAGCGCGATCTGCATGGCTGTTCCGCCAGATGCCGTCGCCAGACAGTACTCGCTACCCTGATAGGCCGCATATTCGCGTTCCCATTCGGCAGTTTCGCCATATTCTCCAGGCAGCGTATTGTATCTGTGCAAGCGCCCGGATTGCAGTACTTTGACAGCCTCATCAATGGCATCGGCAGGAATCGGTTCCTGCTGCGTAAAGGGCTTGTTGAAAACGGCTTGTGGCATAAGGGGCTCGATTACTGTCTGCGGTATCTGGACAGGGCTGCGACCCTAAAGGAAATCGTCGCGGCGGGGGGTGAAAGTATCGATCAACTCTCCGGCCTCCATACACTGGCAACCATGCACAGCATTGGCAGGAATAATGAGAGAATCCCCCTGGACGAGTTCAAAGTCTTCTCCCGCAATATGGAACAGGAATTTGCCGGAGTTCACATAAGTGGATTGTATATGTGGATGTTGGTGCAGCGCGCCTTCAGCACTTTTTTCGAAGCGAAAGATGACAGTCATCATTTCCGGTGCATCTGAAAGAACCTGACGTGTCACACCTTTGTCAGGGCTGATAACAGGAAACTCGGTGCGTTTGGTTGCTTGCATTATAGTGGCCTCAAAATGTGGTAGGGCGTGACTAGGAAAACAGTGCGGATACGCGCTTGCAGCTTTACTGTCAGTTTAGACCATAATTTGCCAATGTTAAATCTGCTCTTCGGTCATCAGATCAGTGCACATCATTCCGCAGTCAGCCGGTCCGAAGCTCTCTGGGCTGCATCGCCGGCCGCTCTGGACGAACTAATTTGGTTTATCAAATGGTTTAACATTGGCCAATTATGTTCTAGTATGGTAGTCACAGTCATCTCAAGAGTGCGACATGAATAATTCTGCCAATCCAACAACAACAAGATTTTCCGGAACATCCGGCCTGCGCCAACGGTCCGAGCAGATTCGGCGCACCAATACGGATGATATTTTTGATAAGATATACGCCGACATCACGACCCTTCGCCTGAAGCCGGGAACAAAGGTGTCAGAGGTGGAAATCGCTCGCCAGTTTGATGTCTCGCGTCAGCCCGTTCGTGAAGCCTTTATTCGGTTGAGCAATATGGGGCTGTTACTGGTTCGGCCTCAGCGCGCCACGATCGTCAAGAAAATTTCGTTGAAGGATATTGCAGATTCCCGCTTTGTCCGTAAAGCGATCGAAGTTGAAGTTGTGAGCGTCGCCAGCGGAAAGTTTAATAAATCCCACGAAGCAGCCTTTGATGAAAATCTGGCGTTGCAGAGTGAGGCGGTTAAAAACAACGATTTTCAGACGTTCAAGGAACTGGATTCTCAGTTTCATAAACTTCTGTGTCTGGTCGCCGACAGCGAGCTTGCCTACCGGACGATTTCGGAAAGCAAACTTCAGGTGGATCGCCTTTGCGCATTTGCCTTGTCGCGTCGCACCGAGTTCAAAGATGTGTATCAGGATCATATCAAGATGTATGACTTTTTGAAGCAGGGCGATGCAGATGGCCTTGTCGCATTGATGCGCTTGCATCTGTCTCGGCTGGATTCGACAATTGCAGAAGCGACCGCTTCCAATCAGGACTTTTTCGTCGACTGACAAAGATGCCTGTGTAACGCTCCCATATCAGAAAAAGCGAAAAGCCAGTTTGGAGTAAAAAACTGGTATACTAGTATTAATTCGTATGATAATGAATGCCTAGGTGGGAG
>CAZOCA010000014.1:14456-15441 GCA_964578105.1 uncultured Pararhizobium sp. | reverse complement strand
CTGCAGGAAAGCGCAATTGATCCACTATCAGCACTATCTGATTTGCCGCCCGCAATGCCGGAGTTGGAACGCCATGTCGCCCTGACCGAAATGGTCTGGGGCTGGAGCCGCGCCCTGGTCAAACAGGTGGCCAATATGGAGCCCTATGAGGCTGTCATTATTCCGGCCAATCCGGCAGATGCTGCCCGGTTGGCTTCTGACCTTGCGGCCCTTCTGGATGAAGCGGAAAATCACAAAGTTGACTGGCGCCAGTTAAAGACCCTGGTTCCAGATGATTTTGCCCGATATTGGCAATTGAGCCTGTCTTTTCTGGAAATCGTGACGCAGGCCTGGCCTCAACATTTGGCAGACCTTGGCCGTGTTGATGCGATGGCCAGGCGCAACAGACTGATTGAAACCAAGGCCGATGCGCTGTCACGGAGTTCCGGTGGATCAGGGCCAACCATTGCGGCGGGCTCAACCGGTTCGGTTCCAGCCACTGCGCGCTTGCTGAAAGCAATTGCACAAATGCCAAATGGCTGTGTGGTTCTGCCGGGTCTGGATTTGGCATTGGACGCCACAGCATGGGCCGCGGTTGGTGCAGACGCGGAAGATGGGTTCGATCCTGCTGCCCTTGGGCATCCGCAAGCGGCGCTGAAACATACACTTTCGCATCTCGAAGTGACGCGTGAAGATGTCCAGAATTTGCAACCAAAACAGCAAACGGGAAATGACGCGCTGTTCCGTTTGGTGAATGAGGCCCTGCGGCCTGCGGCGACAACCGATCAGTGGTCGCACATCATCAGTGATTTTCCACCATCATCTGTCGGTCAGGCCTTTTCAGACCTCACTGTCATAGAAGCCCGCACCCCGCAGGAAGAGGCGCTTGCCATAGCCATTTCCATTCGTGAAGCGCTGGAAGCCGATGGGCTGAGCAGCATCGCATTGGTAACGCCTGATCGCTCCCTGGCGCGGCGGGTTTCAGTGGAGCTGGAACGGTTTGGTA
>CAZOCA010000014.1:1809-14446 GCA_964578105.1 uncultured Pararhizobium sp. | reverse complement strand
ATGCAGACGATTCTGCCGGGCAACCATTATTCGCCACCCCTGCCGGAACCCTTGCGCGACTGATTGCCGAGGCAGCACGCGATGGCACTGCCATTTCATTGCTCGCCTTGTTGAAGCATCCGCTTTGTGGATTGGGCCTTCCACGCGCCACAATTCGCTCTGGCGTGCGCGCTTTGGAGCGGGCAATTTTGCGCGGCCCGGCCCTGCCATCCGGCAGCGCAAACCTGTCTCATGCCATATCTGAAGTGCGGGAAATATTGTTGGCTGACCCGAAGCAGAGATTACGTGCTTCGCAGGCCAGTCTGTCTGGTGATGATTGGGAGAAAGCTGAACAGATTGCCCACGCCACCCAAAAAGCCATGGAAGATTTTGAACGCCTCTTCACTGACAAAGGCAATCAGTTTGCGTTGGGTGATCTGATTGATGCACATCTGCAAACACTTCAGGCCATCACTGCCGGTGACGACACGGCACCGCAGTTTGCAACGTCCGAAGATGGCACGGCCCTTATTGGAGCCATGGCGGAATTGCGCGATTTGGGGCCGGAAGCCCGTACACTGGAAATCGCGGCATCCGACTATAGTGATCTGCTGCAAGCATTGCTGGGCGCGCGCCCCGTACGGCGTCATCGCCCCAATCTGGAAGAAGACACACGCATCCAGATATTGGGAACCCTGGAAGCACGCCTGCTGAACGCGGATCATCTGGTTCTGGGCGGTCTCAATGAAGGAGGCTGGCCATCTGATGGCAAGCTGGACCCTTGGCTTTCACGCAATATGCGGGCGCAATTGGGTCTCAATCCACCAGAACAGGCCATTGGATTATCAGCGCATGATTTTGTGCAACTTGCGTCCAAGCCGAAAGTTGTTTTGACACGATCGCTGCTACAAGACGGTGCGCCCACAAAGGCGTCTCGCTGGTTGCAGCGCATAGATGCCATGATCGGTTCAACCGAAAAGGATGCCCTTTCAGCCCGGGGAACGCGCATTTTGCATCTGGCGCGCAAGCTTGATGCGCCTGCTGATCCAACCGGTCAGCCCGCGTTGCGCCCCTCCCCCAGACCAGCGGTGGAGCTGCGTCCCAAACGACTGTCAGTCACCGAGATTGAAACACTCATCCGCGACCCTTACGCGGTTTATGCAAAGCATGTTCTGAAACTGCCACCATTTGATGGCATTGGCGAAGTGCCCAACTATGCCAATCGCGGCAGTCTGCTGCATGACATTCTGCAACAGTTTCTGGAGGCTCGGACATCAGATTTCGATACGCCGGAAGCGGCTGAGGACTTGAAGCGGATTGCGCTGGGGGAATTTGAAAAGATCAAGGATTACCCGGACCTTTATGCCCGCTGGCAGACCCGCTTTCAGCGCATTTCAGACTGGTTCCTGAAGTTTGAAACCGACCGGTCCGACAGGGTTCATAAGCGACTTACTGAATTATCCGGATCGCTGGAACTGACCATGCCACAGTTTCGATTGACAGGCCGGGCAGACCGGATTGATCTTCTCGAAAATGGTCTGGTTGAGGTCATCGACTACAAGACCGGTCAGGTGCCGTCCAAAGCGCAGGTGGAATCGAGCCTGGCACCACAATTGCCGCTGGAAGCTGCCATGATTGCTGCAGGGGCATTTGAAGGCGTCTCGGCTCTGCCATCACAGACCCTGTCCTATGTCCGCTTGTCAGGAAATCGCATTCCCGGCGTTTATGCGCCCGTGTGCCAGGATGAAACGGCCGTTACCGCATTGGCCGATGCAGCCCTTGTGAAGCTCAAAGAATTGATTGCGCATTATGCCCAGCCGGACACCGGTTATCTGTCACAGGCACAACCGCAAACCGTGCGTTATGAAGGTGCCTATGACCATCTGGCGCGGGTTGCTGAATGGCGCGGCCAAGATACTGTAGGGCCGGGCAGCGAAGAGGATGCTGCAGAATGAGCGCATTGCCCATCCCGGAAGACACACGCCAGCGGCAGCGGCAGGCCTCGGATCCAAGTGTTTCGGCATGGGTCAGCGCCAATGCAGGATCCGGCAAAACCTATGTGTTGTCGCGGCGTGTCATCCGGCTTCTGCTGGCGGGTAATGACCCTTCCACCATTCTGTGTCTGACGTTCACCAAAGCCGCTGCCAGTGAGATGTCCAATCGCGTGTTTGCTGAATTGGCGCGCTGGACAGTTTTGGATGACGCAGCGCTCACGCAGGTTTTGGCGGATCTGGGTGAAGAGCATGTTCAGGCGCGAACACTCAGCTTTGCCCGACAATTGTTTGCACGCGCGCTGGAAACGCCGGGAGGCCTGAAAGTCCAGACCATTCACGCCTTTTGCGAACGTCTGCTGCAGCAATTCCCGCTTGAGGCCAATGTGCCAGGCCATTTCGAAGTGGCCGATGATGACCGGCAGAAAGACCTGTTGGACCGGGCCAAGAATATCGTCATGCAGCGCGCAATTGACGCCGCGGACAATGATCCCAAGAGCGCGCTTAGGCATGCGCTTGTCGCGCTGATTGACGCCAGCGATGACGAGACCATTGATAGTGCCATTGCAGAATTGTTGCGCAAACGGGACGTGTATATTCGTCACATTGCCAGTCGGGAAAACGGACTTGCCGAGCACAGCGAACGATTGAGCACGGTTCTGGGCCTTTCGCCGGGTGACACAATTGAAAGCCTTGCAAATGACATTGCTGATGGAACGCTTGGCGCTTTCAACCGTGAACGGTTAGAAGATTTGCAGGAAGCTGCACAAAACAGCGACAAAAAGTCAGATCTGGATTTGGCAAATCGTGTCAGTACGGCTCTGGCAACCGAATGTGGCGCGGCTCAGATTGAAACATGGCTTGCCGTCTTTACGACCAGTGCTGGAGACCCTCGCAGTGAAGCGCGGTTTCTGACGAAGAGTGTACGCCAGGACTTCCCTGAGCTTTATGACGAAGCTGTTGCGGTTCTGAGGTTTGGCCTGCCTGAAGTGCGCAACAGGCTTAACGCGTTGAAGACCTTTGCGGACACATCGGCACTGCTGACTTTGGCCGGTGCCATTATCGAGGCCTATCTGGGATTCAAAAACCAGCTCGGCCTGCTGGATTATGATGATCTGATTGCCAAAACCGAGCGGCTTCTGGCTGGCTCGGAGGCAGCGATGTGGGTACAATACAAGCTGGATCGAGGTCTATCACACATCCTGGTTGATGAAGCACAGGACACAAGTCCTGCGCAATGGCGCGTTGTCACAGCTCTGAGTGAAGCCTTCTTCCATGATGCAGGAAGTGATCATCGGGCCCCTGGCGGACCTGTGCGCACCCTGTTTGCCGTCGGTGATGAAAAACAATCCATCTATTCGTTTCAGGGAGCCGCTCCCGATGCGTTTGACTATCAAAGGCGGTTTTTTGAACGAAAGGCAGAAGAGGCACAACTGCCCTGGCACAACATCACTTTGAACCTGTCATTCCGGTCAACCAATGACATTCTTTCAGCGGTGGATGCTGTGTTTGCGCCGGTGGAAATGGCAACCAGTGTCAGCCGTATGGGAGTTGATCCACATCAGGCCTATCGCGCCAATGCTGCTGGCGAAGTGCGTTTGTGGCCCCTTCTGGAAGAAAGCGACACAGAAACTGCGGAAGACTGGCGGCGACCAGTGGACCGTCCGGCCAATGCACTGGAGCAACTTGCAGCAAGGATTGCCGCAGACATCGCGTCTTCCATCCGGAATGAAGGTTTGCGTGCTGGTAATTTTCTGATCCTTCTGAAAAAGCGCGGCCAGATTATGGGCCTTGTGAACAAGGCGCTTAAAAGTGCGGGACTGCCCGTTGCCGGAATGGATCGACTTGCACTCACAGACCACATTGCCGTGCGGGATTTGCTGTGTCTGGCCGATGTCATGTTGCTGCCTGACGATGATTTGTCGCTCGCCAGCTTGCTGAAGAGCCCTTTCTTCAGTTTTTCAGATGATGATTTGATGGCGTTGGCAACAGCGCGCAGCGGATCACTGCTTGAAGCCATGCGTGGTTCCAGAGAGGGCCGTTATCGGGCGGCTTATGATCAAATTATTCTGTGGCTGAACCGGGTGGATTTTGAAACACCCTATCGGTTCTTTGCCCGTATATTGGCAGCCGATGGCGGGCGCAGGAAGCTGCTGACGCGACTTGGCAGTGAAGCGGAAGATCTAATCGACGAATTCCTGGCTCAGGCGCTGGACTATGAAACCACAATGACAGCGGGGCGCGGCGGCTCTGGCCTGCAGGGTTTCAGCCATTGGATCAAACAGAAAAGCGGCGATATCAAACGCCAGATGGATGCCGCCCGCGACGAAGTGCGCGTGATGACGGTCCATGGTGCCAAAGGTTTGGAGGCACCGATTGTGTATCTGGTTGATGATGGCAGCCAACCACGCGCCCATGTCCACAGACCCCATATTTTTGCCCATTGGCCCGAAGGTGCGAAAGGAATGCCTGCGCTCTTCTGGGGGGCACGGGCCAAAAAGGACCAGACCGATTTACAGCGCCAATTGCTGGATGCAAGCGATATGGACGCAATGGCGGAGTATCGCAGGCTGCTTTATGTCGGCATGACCCGCGCTGAAGACCGGCTGATCGTGTGTGGCAAGCAAGGCAAACGGGCGATGTCGGATGATAATTGGTATCGTCTTGCTGAAGCCACGTTGAAACCGAACATGCTGACGGTTGAAACCGAAGACGGTCACGTCGACCATTTTCTCTGGCGCACATCCGAACCTCAAGCGTCAAAACGCTTGGAGCCTGCCGAAAAGCAGGCAGATTTGGGCGAGGTTCCAGCCACGCTTCCAGATTGGCTTTTAACCCCACCGCCGCCGCCGCCTCCGGTCGCCAAGGCTATGTCACCCTCACGTCTGGATGCAGAACAGCAGCGGGCTGAAGAGTTGTCCTGGGAGGAACGTTTTGACGCGCTTGGAAACCAGGACAGTTCATTTGCATTGAAGCGAGGACAGGCCGTCCATACATTGTTGCAGCATTTGCCGGCTCTGGCAGAAGGAGACCGTGATGCAGCAGCGCGGTCTTATCTGGCACATGCCTTGCCGTCCGGCTGTCCACCCCACATGGTTGAACAGATCTCTGCTTCTGTATTTGGTATTCTGACGGATCCAAAATTCTCCGTTCTGTTTGGCCCCGAATCCAGAGCTGAAGTCGGCATTGCCGGACACCTTCAGTCAACCGAGGGACTTTATTCAGTCAGCGGAAAAATTGACCGCCTCTGCCATTTGGAAAACGGTCTGCTGATTGTCGATTTCAAGACGAATGCGCGTGTCCCCGACACGGTTGCCGGGACGCCAACCAACTATGTTAATCAGCTGGCGGCCTATCGTGCGCTGCTCCGGCGCAGTTTTCCAGATACCGACATTCATGCCGCTATCCTTTGGGTAAGCGCTGCCCGGCTGGATCAGCTATCGAAGGATGTACTGGATGCGGCAGAGGCCCGGATTCTGGGCGGGCCCCGCCAAATAGAAGATAATCAATAGACCACTAGGTCAGGAAGCTCTGCGGCGACGATCACTGGCAGGTTGATAGGCCACTTTGCAGTGATAGTTGCAGTATGGCGCGCCTTCCTTGGAATCATGCCCGCAGAAGTGAAAATCATTTCCGCCGGGATCGCCAATCGGCCATTTGCAGGTCTGTTCGGTGATCGTCAGAATGCTGGCGCGCTTTGAAATTGGCACCACAACATCATCATGAGCCTGTGGCGCAATGGCAGCCTCGGCTTGAACGTCCGCTTCGAATTTAAGCGCTGTTGCGCCCATTGTCTGAGGTCGCCGCGGTGCTGAGGATGCACTTTCAGACTTACTGGATGGTTTGGACGCTGTATTTGCACGAGGCTTACGAGGACGCGCGGCCGTACTGGCTGATTTTGCGCGGCCGGACAGGCCAAGGCGGTGAACCTTGCCAATAACGGCATTACGCGTCACACCACCCAATTGGGTGGCAATCTGGCTGGCACTCAGGCCATCAGCCCAAAGTTTGCTTAAAAGGGCTACGCGTTCTTCGGTCCAGGACATGCTTGTCTCCACAATTATTCATGTTACGTTCCGGACGCGCTTGAACAAAAGCGTTCAAACAACCGGAATCCAACTCCCCGTTCAAAACCGATTATGTTTTAAACGCGCGAACACCGCATATAGGGGGTATTGGAAACGCGACACGATATGTCGTACTTAACTAACTTGAAACTACAATATGCGGTGAGTCTGTGACAAGAGTCGGAGACCAATTAAATCGGTTTTCCCCGTTTTTTTTGCCGCAGCCAGAGTCCGCGATTCCGGTAAAATTTAATGCGATTAAATGGGCTCTGATAAAGGGTCTTTGAATTCAGACCTTTAGGCTGTATGTAGGGTCCATAAAACGATGTGGCGCCGCCAACCGACAGAGTCGGAAGGGCGGCATTTTTTATTGGAATTTCTTCCACATTTGGACTGACGGAGACAGGATTATGGTATCGCAGGCGCAAGAATCCGCGCTTTACAGCACGTATGCACGGTCGGAGCTGAGCTTTGAACGCGGAGAAGGTGCGCGACTATATACTGCCGACAATCAGGAATATCTGGATTTTGCCGGTGGCGTTGCGGTGTCTTCGGTCGGCCATGGCCACCCTCATATTGTCTCTGCCCTAAAAGAGCAGGCGGACAAGGTGTGGCACGTCTCCAATATTTACAAGATTCCAGGCCAGGAGAAACTGGCACAGCGTTTCGCAGACGTCACTTTTGCTGACAAGGTGTTCTTCACCAATTCAGGTGCTGAGGCGGTGGAATGCGCGATTAAGACTGCGCGGCGCTATCACTTCGTCAATGGCGCGCCGGAACGGACCCGCATTCTGACCTTTGAAGGGGCCTTTCACGGCCGGACACTGGCGACTTTGGCTGCCGGTGGTCAGGAAAAATATCTGGAAGGTTTCGGTCCGAAAGCCGGTGGTTTTGACCAGGTTCCCTTCGGCGATCATGATGCCATGAAAGCTGCGATCACAGATGAAACGGCTGCCATCCTTATCGAACCCATTCAGGGTGAAGGCGGAGTGAACGTTGTTCCTCACCAATGCCTGCGTGGCTTGCGCGAACTGTGTGATGAGCATGGTATTTTGCTTGTGATGGATGAGGTTCAGACGGGCGTTGGCCGGACCGGCAAGCTGTTTGCTCATGAATGGGCCGGCATCACACCTGATATCATGGCCATTGCCAAAGGGATTGGAGCCGGGTTTCCAATTGGCGCCTGCCTTGCAACCGAAGAAGCCGCTTCTGGCATGACCGCTGGAACTCATGGTTCCACTTTCGGCGGCAATCCTCTGGGCATGGCCGTCAGCAATGCCGTTCTGGATGTTGTTCTGGCTCCCGGCTTTCTGGAAGAAGTTCAGCAGAAAGGCCTGCGGATCAAACAGCGACTTGCAGAGTTGGCCGACACATATCCGGACCAGATTGAGAGCATTCGCGGTGAAGGGCTGATGCTTGGCCTGCAGCTAAAAGCTGATGCATTTCCAAATGGTGTTGGTCCTGTAGTGGAAGCGGCTCGCAAGCACCATCTGCTTACGGTTGGTGCCGGCAACAACGTTGTACGCTTTTTGCCACCGCTGACAATCACGCTGGATGAAGCCAATGCCGCCATTGATCGAATGGATGCTGCATTTGCAGATCTGAAATCAGCAAACTGATCGATACCCAACAAACAATTTAAACGAGGTCGTTCCGTGGCCAACACGAACACAAGACATTTCCTGCAGATTGCAGATCATTCGACAGAGGCGCTGCGCGCCATGCTGGATGAGGCAGTACGCCTGAAATCGATCCGCCGAACTGCGCCCGAAAAGCCGCTTGCTGGCAAGGTGCTTGCATTGGTGTTTGAACAGCCTTCAACCCGTACGCGCATTTCATTTGATGTGGGCATGCGCGAATTGGGCGGTGAAACAATCATGCTCAATGGCAGCGAAATGCAGATTGGCCGTGGTGAAAGCATTGCCGATACGGCGCGTGTCATGTCGCGGTTTGTGGACGCAATCATGATCCGTATGCTCAGCCATGAGGATGTTACGCAACTTGCGGAATATGCCACCATTCCGGTCATCAACGGTCTGACGCAGCGGGCACACCCGACACAGATCATGGCCGACATCCAGACGATTGAAGAACATCGCGGCTCGCTTGAAGGCAAAATCATCACTTATTGTGGTGACGGCAACAACATGCTGGCCAGTTGGGTGGAAGCCGCAACCAAGTTTCCGTTCCAATTACGGATGGCCTGCCCACCGGAACTATCGCTTGACCCGGCACTGATTGAAGATGCACGGGCAAAGGGTGCGGATCTTGTCGTTACGACAGATCCAGAGGAAGCGGTTGCTGGCTGTGATGTGGTGATGACGGATACATTTGTATCCATGGGCGATGATGATGCCGGACGGCGTCACAATCTGCTGATGCCTTATCAGGTCAATGATCGCCTGATGAGCCGGGCAGATGAGAATGCCATTTTCCTGCATTGCCTGCCTGCACACCGCAATGAGGAAGTGACGGATTCCGTTATGGATGGGCCTCAATCAGTTGTGTTCGATCAGGCGGAAAATCGCTTGCATGCCCATAAGGGAATTCTGGTATGGGCGTTTGATGCTCTTTAAATCCTGAGATCAGTTCTTAGATAGCTGCTTTGCTCACATGATGCTTTAGAAAGGTCTGCCATGACAGATCAAACAACTCTGGACGTTCTCACGAAGGCTCCGGGCCACGATGAAGTGCTGCCGTTTTCGGTTGATACACTGGATGTGCGCGGCCGCATTGTGCATTTGAACCAGAGCCTTAACAGCATTTTGGAACGCCTTGATTATCCAACGGCGGTGTCTCGTCTGCTGGGACAGGCTGCGGCACTGACGGTTATGCTTGCGGCTTCCGTCAAGCTGGAAGGTCGAATGATTGTGCAGGCACAAACAGATGGTCCGGTTTCGTTGCTGGTCGTCGATATGCAGGCTCCCGGTGACTATCGCGCAACAGCCAAATTTGATGCAGATCGTGTGGCCGCACTGGAAGCTGCTGACGATGCTGATTCAGGCTCACTACTTGGAACCGGAACGCTGGCTCTGACCATCGATCAGGGACGATACATGAACCGGTATCAGGGCTACGTGGAATTAAAAGGTGGTTCATTGGAAGATGCCGCCCATGATTATTTTGAGCGCTCTGAACAGATTCCGACACGTATTCGACTGGCCGTATCCGAACTGATCACCCGGTCTGATTCCGGAGAAACCAGTCATTCCTGGCAAGCCAGTGGTATGATGGTTCAGTTTCTGCCCCATGCCTCGGACCGTCTTGTTCAAAAGGATCTGCCAGGTGGCGGTGTAGCCGATGACGAATATCACGCTGGGCTACCGGATGATGATGACGCCTGGCTAGAAGCTCTGGCGCTTGTCGACACATTGCAGGAGAACGAACTGGCCGACCCGGATTTGTCAGCAGAACGGCTTCTGTTCCGTCTTTTTCATGAACGCGGTGTCCGGGTTTATGATGCACTGGAAGTGCACGACAAATGCTCCTGCACTGCAGAGAAGGTCGGTGGGGTTTTAAGCCAACTCAGCCCGGAAGAAGTGGTCGAGAGCATTGCCGACAGCGGACAGATTGAAGTGACCTGTGAGTTTTGCGCCCGCAGATATGACTTTGATCCGAACACGCTTTTGAAGCCGTCCTGATTATCAGGACGGTTGCTTCTTGGGTGATCGGCCGGACACAAACAATTTGTGGACCCTCGGAACAAGTCCGAGGGTGACGGAGGAGAGGATAAGTCGAGGCCTGCAGGGGTTGGTGCAAATGCCCAACCCCGTCGTTCCCGGACTTGTTCCCGGAACCCATTGCGTTCAGTGAACTGGCACCAGTTCACCAACCTCCATCAGCCAGAAATGCCATAGGCCGCGATGGCGGCCATGTTGACGATATCGCTGTCGCGTGAGCCCATCGGCATGATCTGTACAGATTTATCAAAACCGACCAGAAGCGGGCCGATAACCGTCGAACCGCCCAGTTCCTGCAGCATTTTGGTGGAGATGGATGCCGAATGGAACGCTGGCATGACCAGCACATTGGCCGGGCCGGTCAGACGGCAAAACGGATAGGAACTCATCACATCCGCATTCAAGGCAACATCTGCTGCCATTTCGCCATCATACTCGAAATCAACGCGGCGTTTGTCGAGGATTTTTACCGCTTCCTGAACACGCTCGGAGCGTTCGCCCTGTGGATGGCCGAAGGTGGAATAGGCAAGCATTGCGACTTGGGGCTCATAGCCCAAACGCCGGGCCACACCGGCGGCTTCTTCCGCAATATCGGCCAGTTCAACAGCATTTGGCATATCGTGGACAGCGGTATCGGCCACCAGCACTGTACGGCCTCGGCAAATGGCCATTGACATGCCAATGACCCGATGCCCGGGTTTTGGGTCAATCATCAACCGCACATCTTCCAGCACAGTGGAATAGTTTCGGGTGATGCCGGTGACCATGCAGTCCGCATCTCCCAAGGCGACCATCGCACTGCCAAAGAAATTACGGTCGGTGTTCATCAGGCGCACGCAATCACGGTAGAGATAGCCCTTGCGCTGCATACGGGCATACAGAAAGTCTGCATAATCCTTGTTGCGATCGGAGCTTCTGGCGCTGACAACTTCTATCTGTCCGCCCAGTTCCACACCAACGGATTTGGCCGTGCTGTAAATTTCATCCTCACGACCCACCAGAATGGCAGTCCCGAGGCCCTGTGAAACAAAGCTGACCGCAGCGCGGATCACCTGCTCCTCTTCACCTTCGGCAAACACAACCCGTTTTGGATTGCGTTTGACCTTGGCGATAATGCGTTGCAAGGCGTTGGCTGTCGGGTCACGGCGTGCGGACAATTCGGCCTGATACGCATCCATGTCTACGATTGGCTTGCCGGCAGCGCCCGATTCCATGGCGGCTTTGGCCACGGCCATTGGCACAGTCGAAATCAATCTTGGATCAAACGGCACCGGAATAATGTAATCCGTGCCGAATTTGGGCCGGTTCCCACGATAGGCTGCGGCCACTTCATCGGGTACGTCAGCGCGTGCCAGATCAGCAAGGGCGCGCGCGGCTGCAATTTTCATTTCATCATTGATGGTTGAAGCGCGCACATCCAGCGCACCTCGGAAAATATAAGGGAAGCCGAGGACATTGTTGACCTGATTGGGGTAGTCCGAACGACCGGTCGCAACAATCGCATCGTCGCGAATTTCGGCAACTTCCTCAGGCGACATTTCAGGATCTGGATTGGCCATCGCAAAGATGATCGGCTGATCAGCCATGGCACGGACCATATCAGCGGTCAGAGCGCCTTTGGCAGAAAGGCCAAAGAACACATCCGCACCCTCCATCGCTTCCAGCAAAGTCCGCGCCTCAGTTGGCACCGCATGGGCAGATTTCCACTGATTCATGCCTTCCTGCCGGCCCTGATAGATCGGGCCCTTGGTGTCGCACAGGATGATGTTCTCATGGGGCATGCCCATGGATTTGATCAATTCAATACAGGCAATCCCGGCAGACCCTGCCCCGTTACAAATCAGTTTTGTGGTCTTGATGTCACGCCCGGTAAGATGCAGGGCATTGATCAATCCCGCAGCCGAGATGATGGCGGTGCCGTGCTGATCGTCGTGGAACACCGGAATATCCATCAATTCGCGCAAACGCTGCTCGATGATGAAGCAATCCGGAGCCTTGATGTCTTCCAGATTTATGCCCCCGAAAGAAGGTCCCAGATAGCGTACGGCATTGATGAATTCATCGACATCTTCGGTGTCAATTTCAAGATCAATACTGTCGACATCCGCAAACCGTTTGAACAGGACAGCCTTGCCTTCCATCACCGGCTTGGAGGCCAGCGCACCAAGATTGCCAAGGCCGAGAATAGCTGTGCCGTTCGTGATGACAGCCACCATATTACCGCGTGTCGTATAGTCGTAAGCGCGTGAAGGATCTTCCGCAATGGCCAATACCGGCACCGCCACACCTGGCGAATAGGCCAGCGACAAGTCGCGCTGTGTTGCCATAGGTTTTGTTGGTGTGATTTCCAGCTTGCCAGGTCGGCCCTGCTGGTGAAATTGCAACGCTTCCTGATCGGTCATCGGGATCTTGCTTTTGCCGGACTTATCCGTTGCTGGCATGGCGTTTCCTGCTTTTAATTTGTTGATTTTTAAATTGGACCAAGAACTTAGCGAGACGGGGCGTTATCCACAAGGTGTGGTTTAGTGATGACGACAATCCCTCGTGAATTACGTTGGTTTATTTGCTATTGAAGGTCCATGCGCAGCGACGATTCCACCAGTGATGACCACCAAACAGAAAACGGTTCTGCAATGAAAACTGCAGTTGATGCGTCTGCTGAGCCAAAACTGACGCCGATGATGGCCCAATTCATCGAGATCAAGGCCGCAAATCCCGGGTCGCTTTTGTTCTATCGCATGGGCGACTTCTACGAAATGTTCTTCCACGATGCGGAAATTGCGAGCAAGGCGCTCGGCATTACACTCACCAAGCGCGGCAAGCATCAGGGGGAGGATATCCCCATGTGCGGCGTTCCGTATCATGCAGCCGATGACTATCTGCAGAAGCTGATTTCGCTTGGCCACAAAGTGGCCGTGTG
>CAZOCA010000014.1:0-1709 GCA_964578105.1 uncultured Pararhizobium sp. | reverse complement strand
CAGCCGATGACTATCTGCAGAAGCTGATTTCGCTTGGCCACAAAGTGGCCGTGTGCGAGCAGATGGAAGATCCCGCAGAGGCAAAAAAGCGTGGTGCCAAATCGGTGGTGAGGCGTGATGTGGTGCGCCTGGTCACACCGGGCACGATCACCGAGGAACGCTTGCTCGATGCGGCCCAGAACAGTTTTCTGGCAGCATTAGCGCGGGCAAAATCCGGACCCTTCAGCTTCGCGCTTGCCTGGATCGACATGTCTACAGGCGCATTTTTTGTCAGAGCGCTGGACACGATGCAGGTGCCTGCTGCCCTTGCCCGCATTGATCCAAAAGAATTGATCCTTTCGGATGCGCTGCTGGATGATGACGAGATCAAAACCCTTCTGGAGGGCAGCAGCACGACAGTAAGCCCGGTTCCAAAAGTATTTTTTGACGGTGCGACTGCAGACAGTCGGCTGTGCCGGTTTTTTGACCTCAAGACCCTGGAAGGTCATGGCAGTTTTGAGCGGGTTGAGTTATCTGCGGCCGCGGCAATTCTTTCCTATGTCGAAAAAACCCAGATCGGCGCGCGTCCTCCATTGTCCGTACCGGAGCGGGAAGCTGCGCGCAGCGGCATGTCAATTGATGCAGCCACGCGGGCCAATCTGGAACTGATGCAGACCTTGTCTGGCAAGCGTTCCGGCAGTGTGTTTGATGCCATAGATCGCACGGTTACCGGCGCTGGAGCCCGGTTGCTGGCCATGCGTCTGGCCGCGCCCTCAACTGAGGTCGCCACCATTCAGGCCCGACAGGATGCTTTGGCGTGGGCCATAAAGAACCCGGCTGCTCTTTCGGATCTGCGCAAACAATTAAAACGTCTTCCGGATATGGCACGGGCTCTGTCGCGGCTAATGTTGGATCGTGGTGGCCCACGTGATTTGGCCGCCATCCGTGATGGCCTGTCCGGAGCGCGGTCCTTGTCTGGTGATCTGGGTGGTTCTGATGGTCTCGTTGCTGCCATCCGGCAGGCTCTCAGTGAGGCTGGCACAGGAGAATTGGCAGTGCTGGCAGATGAACTGACAAATGCCCTTGCCGACGATCTGCCATTACTCAAGCGAGATGGCGGGTTTGTGCGCACCGGATACACCGGGGAACTGGATGAACATCGTGGGCTGCGCGATGAAAGCCGCAGGATCATTGCCGGACTGCAGAACCAGTATGCCAGTGAAACCGGTGTTAAAGCGCTTAAGGTCCGGCACAATAATGTGCTGGGTTACTTTATCGAGGTAACGGCACAAAATGCGCCAGCGCTGCAGGATGATGCTGACCAGCGTTTCATCCATCGGCAGACCATGGCCAATGCCATGCGTTTTACGACAACCGAACTCAGTGCTCTGCAAAGCCGGATTGCCGGTGCCGCCGACGCGGCTATCAGGCTGGAACTGACTTTGTTTGACCGGTTTCTGGGCCAGGTCAGCGCCGCTGCCGAACCGATACAGTCATTATCCCGCAATTTGGCAGAATTGGATGTGATCTGCGCTTTGGCCACACTTGCGGACGGCGAGAATTACTGCCGCCCTGATGTAGATGACAGTCTGGCCTTTGCCATAGAAGGCGGCCGACACCCTGTGGTGGAACAGGCGCTTCGGCAAGCAGGTGGTGTGTTCGTGGCGAATGATTGCACGCTTTCAGGAGATGAAGCCGGGCAAATCTGGCTTCTGACCGGACCGAATATG
>CAZOCA010000013.1:0-15508 GCA_964578105.1 uncultured Pararhizobium sp. | reverse complement strand
GCGTTGAGCTATGCGCTGCGACGTTGCCGTGCCGCTGCTTGCGACGGTGAGGGGATTGCAGGCTGCTGCCTCTGCCTGTGTGTCCGGTGTAATGGTTCCCAAGCCCCCGAAAATCGCTATTACCATGATGATTGATACTCTCATGGCCTTGCTGCTCGGCTGGTCTCTATTGGCATGGAGTTGTATGACATGAGTGGTATCACAGATGTCGGCTGCTGGTCTGCAATACCCAGGGCTGCCATGCCGATGCCTGCCATGCCGTCCATCAGGCCAGGGGAAAAAACGCCATTGATAGTGCCGCATTGTGCGCCATCCGACATCACCCGTGTCAGGGTGCCTTGAGTCTGGCTTTTGATTGCGTCTGTATCGCTGCCCGGCAGAGCGTGCACTACGTGCTGCAGTGCCTGTAGGGCACCCATCGCACCGTGACACAGGCTGTCATCTGAGTAGTCTTGCGACTCCAGCCTTGCTATCAGTTCCCGAGCGATTGTTTCTGTGTGTTCCTGCTCGCTTATGTTACTTGCGAACAGCATTCCGGTGAGACCGTTACACCATGCAATCGGCGCTTCCTGGATGTTTCTCAGTTCAAGTTCGGGCGCGGCTGGTACAAGTTCTTTGAGCAAACCAAGACCCTTTGCGCATAAAGCCTTTAGTTCGTGGTCGTCGTTTTGACTTGATCTGGCAAATGCGAATTGCATGCCTTCAACACCATGCGCCATCCCTGAAGCGGCGAACAGTTGATGTACTGACTGGTTGGTCTCAATCGCCTGCTCCAGCCTGTTTATGGTCTCGTAGCAGATCGACCGTTGAAGAGGGCCGCTGGATTGAATATGCCGGGTTCCGAGCAGCAACCCAGCCAAACCATCCACCAACTCCAAAGATGCTGCAGAAAGCCCCACAGTGGTTATGTTCGACAATATCTGCCGACTGGCTTCAAGGCAGCCAAGTTCGGGGTGTTCGTTGGCCAGGATCTAAATCCCGAAAAACAGCCCTCCGGTTCCCGAAAAACAACAAACACTCATCTCGGTCTTCTATTGCAAGGAAAGCGCAGACAGAAGCTCACATGTTGCTGCTTTCGCAACCGCTAGAATTTGCGCGTCATCAAGTGCGCGCCCGGCCTGTGATAAAAACAGGGCAATGCCCGGCAGGCCGCTGTACAGATCAAGCCCTGCCAACCGGGCTGTTAAAGAACCACCGCTTCCTTCCTGCACAGTCATCCAGGTTGCATGTCCATCTGCGATAATCGCGTGCTCGCAAATGTCCATTGCCGCACGATGCGCGATCGCCAATGCGGTTTCATGAATGCCATTTGGAGGGCGCTTTTCGGTAGAGTGGCCGTTCGTTGATACAACGGCGCGCGCTTTTGGGTCATCGGCCGTCGTCAATGCCACTTCTGTCAACCAGCATTGGCGGCGCAGATCTTCCGGGCCCAATTCGGCGATAATCTGCCGGCTGATCGCCAGACCTGTTCGTGGCAAAACGTTTTCTATCAACTGACCGTCGCATGTCATGATATCCTCACTGTCCACCGTTGTTTCAAAATAGGGAACGTCATTGCGCCACAGAGCCGCCATTTCAGACTGACGCAGTGTTGTCAGAATATGAGACTGGTTTGTTTCTTTCAGTGCATCAGTAAACCAGCCTTGTTTCTTTTCCTGACTTTCCAGAAGGTCGGGATGTGATCCGTCAGCCAACAGGAACAAATAGGTCTGAGTTGCACGAATGACGACGCGTATCGGGTCGTCGCCGAAGTCTGCAAGTGGGCCTGTTGCTGCTAGAAGCGTTTCCCGATTTTCTTCAAGAATGGCGTAGGCTTTGCGAAAACCCTGCAGTACCTGTTTCAAATACGGCTCGGGAGAGATCCTCTGACCATCCAGCAGGGGCACATTGGCGTCGCCTGTCAGTGTTTGGCGGCCTTCCACCAGCTTCATCTCTTCTGATCCGGCATTGTGCCACATTGGCACCTCAAAAGGTGTCTCCAAGCCCGCAGTGTCGGACATTCCAGCCAGATTGATTGCCTTGTCCTGCGCACTCGACAAGGCCTTGCGAATGGGTAGGAGGCCTGTTGCGGCAACAGATTTGTCATGGACCCTGCGCAGGGCTTTTGAGGCGGGGGGTTGGGTGTCATCTGGACGCAGGTCACCCGCCAATGGATGAAACAAGGTCTCAAGATCAATGATGACAGGCCAACCACCCTGTGCAATCAGATTTTCACTGTGCAGGTCGGTCAGCCCCAGCACACGTGCTATCGCCATTAACGCCCCAAGGCGGTTGAAGTAATCTGCAAGATCATCTGCATCTGAAACTGGCAGATGCTCAATGTGTTCGCACCAGCCGCGTGTCCCCATATTGAGCGCATTTACGCAGCGTATCATTTCATCGCCAGCAGTGGAGTTGAACCAGGATGCAAAACGCCCGTAATGAACTTCAACCGCAAGGTTTCGGGGCTTGTAAACCAGTTTCTGCCCGCTGCTGAATTCAATGATCTTAACCGATCGACCGTGGCGGTGCGTATCGCCCAATGAGGACCGGATAGAGGTGATCTTGTCACTCGGCGCATATGAAAAATGATGCTTAAGAGGGTCCCAATCTGCATGCAGATGCTCAAGGAATTCCAATGAAGCGGCACGCCAGTTCTGGCAGATGGCGCTCGTCAATTCGCACAGGTGAGGATTGCGTTTCAATAGTTCTTCAGAAAATCCAGTGTCCTGAAGGCACTCAGCGAACATTTCATAGCTGTTGCTGCTGTTTGGAGCGTCGAGCATGCCGGTTGATTGTGCCGCGGCAAACTCCAGGACGATAAGGCGCGATACTCTGGAGAAAACACTCTCCCAAAGGGGCTCGACCATTGCGGCATAAATGGAGCTTATGTGTTCGGGGTGAACAATCCCAAGTTGCCAAAGCTGCGTGATTTTTTGACCGACTGGTTTTGCCGAAAGCTCAATGAGCGGCCATGCGACGTGGGCGAATTCACGTCCTTCACCCGGTAAGGAGTAACGTTCGTCAGCCTTCGCGCTAGCAAACGCTTCATCAATAAAAGCTCCCCATTCTGCAAATAGCTCCGGTTCTGCAAGTCTCACATTTTCAACATTGCTTTGGGAGGTCATCTTGTTGTCCAGGTTTGTGACTTGCTCGATTGATTAGCGTCAAGACGCACAGCTTTAAAACGAGCCAAGAGGATTTCATGCGCCGACAACAAAACTGTTTGCGGTCCATCGGCGGCGCATAAATCGGCAAAGGAAATGGTTAGATACCGGTTCTTATGATCACGCAGCAGAGCACTCCGCTGGTAAAACCACTCGTCCCCTGACAACCAACGCCCTGTGTAAAGCATCCGCCTCGTGCGATCTCATCACCGCTGATAGCTTTGAGTTGGTTGATCCTTGCCTGACCAATCTGCTTTTTTTCAGCAGGCGTCATTCTCGCAAGTTCCTCGTTCAGCATTTTCTTGAGCTCAGCAGGCTCAGCCTTCTTGGTCTGCATTTTCTGTGTCGGCGACACACGCTTTTCCTGGACAGGCAGAACAGTTGCAGCGGTTTTTTGCGCCGCAATCACTGGCGTGATGAAATTTGGCAAAGCGACAGCCAGCGCCAGCAAGGCACTTGTGGATTTGGATTTATTCATGATCTTCTCCATTCTGGTTCACCCCCGAAACCAGAGTGGACCATCACAGAGCTCTGCAATATCCCCCAGATGGGTCAGTCCTGTTGGGATAGGTCACACGAATGTGCCCGATCTCAAATTCATTAAATGCAGGTTCGCAGTTGCAGCCGGGAAATTGGCTGGCCGGGTCAAATGTCCGCCAATCCAATCATTCGGCGCATTGCGCAGTCGTTGAAATTTTTACGGTTTCAAATTTGAAGATGGTTTGCGGTGTGGATTCAGAGACGCTCTCAGGCCGCCTGAGTATCGGTTTCCACGGCCTGAAGTTCCGGACCAAGGCCCATCAGATGACACACTGCGAATACAATTTCTGACCGGTTCAAAGTATAGAAATGAACATCCTCGAAACCGCGTTCGGCCAGATCAAAAACCTGTTCGGCAAGGATAGCGGTAGAGACCAGCCTTTGTGTGTCCAGATCATCATCCAGACCATTGAAGGCAAGCTTCAGCCAATACGGTACATTCGCGCCGCAACGCTCTGCAAAAGAGCGGGTCTGCGAGAATTTATAGACCGGGAGCAAACCCGGGACAATTGGAATTGAAATTCCCGCTGCCCGTGCCCGCTCGACAAAGGCCTCAAACAGATCATTGTCGAAGAAGAATTGCGTGATAGCGCGGTTAGCCCCTGCATCGACCTTGCGTTTCAGATTGTCCAACTCGTGGTCCCAGCTTGGGCTGTCCGGGTGGCGTTCAGGATAGGCGGCGACCGAAATTTCGAAATCACCACGTTTCGAGATGCCGCCTACCAGATCGGCAGCATTCTGATATCCTTGCGGGTGAGGGACGAAATGGCTTTCACCGTTTTGTACATCTCCGCGCAAGGCAACAATGTGTTTCACGCCAGCTTTGGCGTAGCCATCCACCACGGCATCCACTTCGTCCCTGGTCGCATCGACGCAGGTCAGGTGTGCGGCGGGGCGCATGGACGCGTTTTTCGCCAGTTCAGCAACTGTGCGGTGTGTGCGCTCTCTGGTGCTGCCACCGGCGCCATATGTGACGGACACAAAGGAAGGGCCAAACAGGCTCAACCGGTTGATTGCCGACCAGACCTGTTTTTCACCTGCATCCGATTTGGGCGGGAAAAACTCGAATGAAATGCGTTTGGCGCGTTTCTGATGGGATCGAAGATTTGCGACAATTGACATCAGACTGTTTCCGAATTGATGGTTGATAGGGTTTTGGCTGTGTCATCGGCCATAAGAATACGTGGATCCTGTGCAAGCCAGATATTGACAGTCAAGGCTTCGGCACGTGGTTTTTCAGGGGCCAGATGCGTCGTTGAAATAAGATCAAGACCGATCTCATCGACCCAATTTGCGATTTGCGCTTCGTCAAATCCAAGCCTGCGGTGAGCATGCTCGTTGCGCAGGAACTCAAGTTCATGCGGCGCAAAATCAACAATCAGCAGACGTCCACCTGGGCGCAATGCCTGTGCAATCTCTTTTATAGCCCGTCCTGGATCATCAAGGAAGTGAAGCACCTGATGAACCACAGCAACATCAAACGTGTTGCGAGCAACGGGAAGATTGAAAATGTCGCCAAAACGCACCTGAGCATGGCTTGTGCCACTGGCGTCCAGATTGGCGCGCGCGACGGCCAGCATTTCTAGACTGGAATCAATGCCAACGCCATCAGCATAATGATTTTGCAGCAGTTCCAGCATACGACCAGTGCCGGTTCCCACATCCAAAAGCGTGCCAAACGGTTTCTCGCCGACAAGCTCCAGCAAGGCTTTTTCAACCGCTTGCTCTGAAATGTGGTGACTTCTGATCTTGTCCCAGTCCTGCGCACTTTGGGCAAAATAGCGCGCCGCACTTTCCGCGTTGCGGGATTTGACCTCGGCCAGCCGCTCCTGATCCCGTTGCAGAACACCGTCTGAGGGATTGAGCGTTTCCAGCAAGGTCTGTGTGGTCAGGCCAACAGCGCTTTTCGATGGGCGGTAATAAACCCACGATCCTTCCGGGAAGCGTTCGATCAATTCGGCTTCCACCAACAGTTTCAAATGGCGAGATACCCGAGGCTGGGACTGACCGAGAATCTGCGTCAAATCCTTGACCGTCAGGTCACCGCTTTGCAGCAGGGCTAACAGACGCAATCGTGTGGTTTCTCCAGCGCCACGCAGCGCTTCCACCAGTTGATCCAATCCAATTGTTTTCGGTTCCCGCATCGTCTTCCCAAATGATATAACAATATCTTTATATCTTTAGGTCATTTCAATTTGGGGTGCAAGCCTTAGTTGGCAAGTAATGATCAGCTTTCCCCAAAACCACCGGCCGTGGGCGTGATAATTGTTACCGCTTCGCCGGCTTTCAATATGGTTTGGTCGCACCCTTTCAGTTCTTCAATCTGTCCATCAAGCCGCCTCACAAAGGTGCTTCCCAATTCGCCTGGCTCACCACCTTCCAGCCCGTGGGGTTGAATGGTTCGGTGAGAGGACAGGATGGCGCAGTCCATTTCCTCCAGAAAGCGGATTGTCCGTTTTGTGCCGTCGCCCGCCGTCCATTTGCCCTTTCCGCCTGACCCTTTGCGGATATGAAAGTCTTCCAACAAGACTGGAAAACGAAATTCCAGAATTTCCGGGTCTGTCAGCCGCGAGTTGGTCATATGGACATGAACTCCCGAGGTGCCATTGAAGCCGCGCCCGGCAGGAGAGCCGGAGCAAATTGTTTCGTAATACTGATATATGTCGTTTCCAAAGGTGAGATTGTTCATGGAGCCTTGTGACGCGGCCATCACACCCAGCGCACCAAACAAGGCATTGGTGACATGCTGACTGGTTTCAACATTGCCTGCCACAACAGCAGCGGGGTAGCTTGGCCGCAGCATGCAATCGTCAGGAATGATGATGTTGATGGGCTTCAGGCAGCCGGCATTCATGGGAATGTCTCCATCCACCATCACGCGGAAGCAGTATAATACGGCGGCGCGCGTCACAGGTTCCGGTGCATTGAAATTGGTGTTCTGAACAGGACTTGTTCCTGTAAAATCGACGGTGGCTTCGCGCTTTTCCCGGTCCACTGTGATCCTGACCTTGATGACAGCGCCCTGATCCGTTTTGTATTCAAAGCTGGAATCCTTCAGCACCTCAATAACGCGGCGCACGCTTTCTTCGGCATTGTCCTGAACATGGCGCATATAGGCTTCCACCACCGGCAGGGTGAACTGATCCACCATTCTTGCTAGTTCCTGCACGCCTTTTTCGTTGGCCGCGATCTGAGCTTTCAGATCTGCAATATTCTGGACCACATTGCGAACAGGGTAGGGGTGGTCCGTCATCAAATGGACCAAAGCCTCTTCCTGAAATGCTCCCTGATCGACCAGTTTAAAATTATCAAACAGGACACCTTCCTCATCCACATTGGTGGCAAGCGGTGTCATGGAACCTGGGGCCGATCCGCCGACATCAGCATGGTGCCCACGGCTGGCGACCCAAAAGCGGACAAAGCTGTTGGTTTCATCGAAAACCGGTGTGCAGACCGTAATATCCGGGAGGTGGGTGCCCCCATTATAAGGGGCGTTGAGTGCAAACACGTCTCCAGGTTTGATCGCGCCTTTGTTGAGCCGAATAATGGTTTCTACCGACCGGTCCATTGAGCCCAGATGCACTGGCATGTGTGGCGCATTGGCAATCAGGCTTCCCACGCCACTGAACACAGCACAGGAGAAATCCAGTCTCTCTTTAATGTTTACCGAGTAGGCCGTGTTTTGCAGGGTCACGCCCATTTGCTCGGCGATGGACATGAACAGATTGTTGAATATTTCAAGCAAAACGGGGTCTGCGCCACTATCTGCCGCTTCAGTTCCAATGGCAAAGCCGCGATCCAGCTTGTCGGTGCGATTCAGAATGACGTGGTTCTTGATATTGACTTGGGCAGTCCAGCCCGGCTCGACCATGATGGTCTGATGTGGTTCGATAATCAGGGCAGGGCCTTTGATGCTGTTCCCATGCGCAAGGTTTGAACGCGGATAAATACCGCTGCTTTGCATCGTGCCGCCGACAAAGACATCGAATTGCTGGTCCATCTGCGCGGATTGATCTGACAATGGCTGGTCGGCTTCGTCGATTGCAGCACCACCGCCAACGCCTTCGACTTCAAGAGACTCAATGACCAGAATTTTGTTTTCAAAAACAAAGCCGAATTGCTTTTTATGCGCTGTTTCGAATTCCGCACGCATCTGGTTGCTATTGCTCAAGCGAACGGGAATGGCACTGTCCGTCCCGTCATAACGGATATGGGCAAAACTGTTGATTTGGGTGTCGGCGCTTTCCACGCCCTGCTGGATCATCTCATTGCTGACCTGTTGCTCAAGTGTTTTTTGAACAACTTCAAGTTCTGATTCAGAGTCGGAATTTAACTCCAAGGCAATGGTTTTATTGCGGTTTGCCCGAATGTCCGCCAGCCCCATCCCATAGGCGGAGAGGATGCCGGAGAATGGGTGGACGATGACCGTTTCCATGCCCAAGGTGTCGGCAATGGCGCAAGCATGCTGTCCGCCAGCGCCGCCAAAGCAGGTCAACGCGTAGTCCGAGACATCATAGCCTCGTTGAACTGAAATCTTCTTAATTGCGTTCGCCATGTTCTCAACGGCGATCTGCAAAAATCCTTCCGCGATTTCCTCTCCGGAACGACCATCAGCAATTTCGCTTGCAAGAGTTTCGAAGCCTGTTCGTACGGCCTCAATATCCAGAGGCTGGTCTGCGGTCTCGCCAAAAATGGCTGGAAAGAATTCTGGCCGCAATTTGCCAAGCATTACATTGGCGTCGGTCACCGTTAAAGGGCCTCCACGCCGATAACAGGCCGGTCCAGGATTGGCGCCGGCACTATCAGGCCCGACCTGAAAACGCCCCTTGTCGAAATGCAGAATGGACCCGCCGCCGGCAGCAACGGTGTGGATCATCATCATCGGTGCGCGCATGCGCACGCCGGCAACTTCGGTTTCGAATGCGCGCTCCAGCTGTCCGTCATAGTGTGATACGTCGGTTGATGTCCCACCCATGTCAAAGCCAATGACCTTGTGGTGCCCCGCCAGCGCAGATGTTTCCACCGCGCCGACAACACCGCCCGCAGGTCCGGACAGGATCGCGTCTTTTCCCTGAAACATGTCTGCAGCGGTCAGGCCACCGGATGATTGCATGAACATCAGCCGCGTGTCGCCATCACCAATGTTCAGCTCGCTTGCAATCTGATCCACATAGCGCCGCAGGATCGGCGACAGATATGCGTCCACAACAGTGGTATCTCCGCGTCCCACCAGTTTCATCAAAGGCGACACATCGTGGCTGACCGATATTTGAGAAAATCCGATTTCCCGCGCAATTTCTGCCAAAAGCTGTTCATGTTCTGGCGCACGCCATGAATGCATCAGCACAATTGCGAGCGAGCGGATACCTGTGTCAAAAGCAGATTGCAGATCATGCCGCGCTTTGGCCTGATCCAGGGCTTGTTCAACAGCACCATCAGCCCGAATGCGTTCATCCACTTCCACCACGGTTTCATACAGCAGCTCGGGCTTGATGATTTCTCTTGCGAAAATATCAGGGCGGGCTTGGTACCCGATCTCCAATGCGTCGCGAAACCCTTTGGTGATGACGAGCAGGGTGCGCTCACCCTTACGCTCCAGCAGCGCATTGGTGGCCACAGTGGTGCCCATTTTTACATTGGCGATTGCGCTTGAGGGGATAGCCGCATCTGCATCGATCCCCATCAATTCACGAATGCCATGGAGCGCCGCATCACGGTATTGTTCCGGATTCTCTGAAAGCAATTTATGGGCTTTTAGATTCCCCAAAGGCGTGCGGGCTACGATATCTGTAAATGTGCCTCCACGGTCGATCCAGAAATCCCATTTGCCAGCCAATTGATTGCTCATTTCATCCTCGAAAGCCACATTCCAGTCCCTTTCGATTAGGCGTTTTCTTGTTGTGCAGCAAGCGTGTTGGAGTGCGGTGACAAGATGCTCTGAATGGAAGGAAGCACAATGGGAAAAGTTTTACACGGCAGCGCCACGACAGCGCACTCTTTCAGAGCATCACTGCAGCGATCCACTGGCCGGTAGGCGATTGCTTGTGCCCGCTGCTAGGCGCAAGCTGCAGTTTCTGAGTTGAGCAAGACTTATGGGATCAATGTCAGGACTGACCCAAAACAATTTTCTAGTTTCATTAGCAGAACGCACAACTCCTATTTCAGTGAGTTGATAATGCCTGCGCCTACAACACCGGCCAAATCCAAGCCGACCGTTTCCTTGACCTCTGTTGACCTGGCGGTGGCGGCGATGTGGCCGGCCAAGCGGGAAAACGGCAGGCTTTGTATCCAGACCTTACCGGGGCCAGTCAAACGCGCAAAAAACAACCCGTCACCGCCGAAGACTTTTGAACGCACATTGCCAACTGATGTCAGATCAAAGTTCACTCCTTTGGTGAACGCAGCCACACATCCGGCATCAACATCGATGGACTCGCCTTCAGCAAGTTCACGCTCCATAACTGTCCCACCGACATGAACAAATACCCAGCCATGGCCGGTTAAATGTTGAAGTATGAAGCCTTCGCCACCGAACAGTCCTGTCATAACTTTGCGCTGGAGGTAAATATCAAAGGATACCCCGCGCGCAGCGCATAAAAATGCATCGCGCTGACAAATCAGCTCGCCGTCGATATCGTCGAGCTTAAGTGCGATGATATGGCCGGGGTAGGGCGCTGCAAAGGCTACGTGGCCTTTGCCTTGGCCTTCATGACTGAAGACGGTTGTAAACATGCCTACGCCCGAGGCAACCCGCTTTCCAGCACCCCAAACCCGGTTCATCAGGCTTTTTTCTTCCTCGGAATCATCCCCGAGCACCGTTGTCATTGCAATCTGTGGGTCCTTGTACATCATCGATCCCGCTTCTGCGATCGCAGCCTCACCGGGGTCTAACTCAATCTCGACATACTGGCTTTCAGTGCCTTTGATGGCAAAATCGATATCGTCAGTGCGATGCGCAGTACGCTTGTTACGAATTTCAGGAACTGAATGAGCGGAATTAATGAACATTTTCGACACCTTATCAGGTTTGACAGATACACATGGGCAAACCCCAGCTTTCACGCAATTAGGGTTGTTTGGGCAGAATTCTGACGCGAACAACATTGCCGGGGTAAGAGCGGTGGCTCTTATCTTTTCGTGATTTGGGTCCACATTGCCCGTCGGGCGACCTCAGAAAGACCGGACAGACGGCACAATCAGCCTAGTCCAGAAGAGTTGCTTTAACTGGATCAGTGGTAGCGTATCGTACCCGCCCGCCAAGGCGGGTACAATCAGGCAGAGTTAGTGGTTTCTGATATTAAAACCGGTGATATCACCGTCCGAGAAAACGCAGGTCACATTTTTTTGTACGTTGTTCCGGTGACGCCCATCGGTTTCAACCCGCAGAGTGATGCTGTCTTGATACCCTGATGGGCGGTAGTTGACGACGTGATCAAAATCGACATAGGAGTGCCCGCGATTGCTCAGTGCGCGGTGGGCGCGGTGCATGCATTGCCCGATTTCATTTTCTTCATTGGAAACTTGCGGATGCTTCCTGTATTTGTCTCTGCCATGGTGATGGTGATGTTTGGCAAGCGTGGCGCCCAGTACACCCAAAGCAACTCCGGCCACCCCGGCTGCAATAGCTTCGTTACCGGCTTGGTCAGCACTGGCAGATTGGGCGAATGGTGCGACGGCCATAAACATTGCACATCCGGATGTAATCAGAGTCTTGCGAAGCATAATGAGTTCCTTAAAGTAATGTGATTGCAGTAAATCTGTCTAATTTTTTTCAACGACATGACTAATTACAAATCCGAAATTCATGATCTGATAGCCATGATGTGAACCCAAATCCATGAATTGGGTTCACATCTTAGGTCATAGAGAAATTACAAAAAGATGAAACCATTAGTTGTTTTTTTCTGAAGATTGAGTTTTATTGCTGTGCAACCAGTAATATGTGGGTTGAGTGTGTCATGTTTTCCTTGAAAGTTTTCAAGCCCATCCTTGCTGCGTTAATCTTGTCAGGATGTGTTTCGACAGGCCTTGTCCCTGATGATTACACTGGTCCGATCGCCGTAATTGCCGACAGCTCTGGGCCTGTCGTGGGTCCAGATATGGGGTGGCTAAACCCGCGTAGGCTTGTGACGCCGCCAAAAGTGGATCTCTTTTTTGTGGCAAAAGTGGATGGGAAGACTGTCGAAAATATCGGCTCACAAGTGCGCACTCGCAACTATGGCCGCGGTTTTGCACTTACGGTCAAACCTTACGACCGGAAGGTGCCGGTGCGACCTCTCAAGCTCGAGCTGTCCGGGTATACCCACCACGCTGCAGAAATTGGGGCGTTGTTTGGTGATGTTCATACCGTCAACGGAACGGTTTCCTTTACGCCGAAAGCCGGCGTTCGATATGTAGTCCGGGGATCGCTGAGCAAGGAATACTCAGCGATCTGGGTGCAAACAAGTGGTGGTAGTATCGTAACCTCAAAGATCGAAAAGCGGCGCTAAACTGTCACCGATCAGGTACTGTGAGCGGCATAGCTGCCAGATACAATTCCTATTTTTCAGCATCAACAAGAATGAATGCGATCAAGCATGGTTCGGTGCCGCGATTGGACCATGCGTGGTTTGTACCCTGTTGGACAACGGTGTCGCCTGCCTTCAGCAGATACTCGTCTTCATCCATCATCATGTAGATTTCGCCGCTCAAAACGACTGTATAATCGAGTGAATCGGTACGGTGCATGAAGGGATGGCGCGCATTTTCCACGATGTTTGCGCCTGCGCCCATTTCGGCAAAGGCGGATTTTCCATCCAGTTTAGCCAAAACTTCCGGATCTTCCGGATCGAATTGAACAATGCGAAACACAGAGCCATTTTTCGGAGGGTGCAGGATGAGCGGTCCGGTGACCGGATCCTCATGCAGTTCCATTGCCGCCGGTGTCTTATCGTTCATCCACAGATTTGTCAGAGTGACGCCGGGTCGGTTGGGGCGGCTCAGAATGCAGCTTGCCTCCTCATCAGAGATGACGGTTGCGACGCCGTTCTCATCATGGCCGGTAACGACGCGTCTGAATTTCTGCGACATGGGCAGTTCCTTTCTAGGTGTTCAAAACTTGAGCGGGTTTGGTGAGTGTCCAGACTGCAGCTATGGCTGCAAGGCCGACAACATCAGTGACAAGGCCCTGATGCAGCAATGCAATTCCAGCCAATCCAACAAGCACGCGCATTGGCAAGATCAGTGGCGCGCGCAACTGTCCAACCACAAAGGCGGCGATGCAGAAAACACCAAAGCCGCCGCTGATGACAGCCAGCACAATTTCGCTCCAGGGTCCCTGCATAAGCAGGGCCGGGCCGTAGAAGAACATGAAGGGCAGAATGTAGCAGGTGATGCCATAGGCAAAGGCTGTCCACCCAACCTTGTTGATGTCGGCTTTGGCGATGCCCGCTGCTACATAAGAGGCCAATGCCACCGGCGGTGTTATGGTGGACACACAGCCATAGAAAAACACAAACAAATGCGCCGTCAGCAAAGGCACGCCCATTTTTGCAAGGGCAGGGGCAACCACTGTTGCCAGAATGAGATAGGCGGCCGTTGTTGGCAGACCCATACCCAGAATAATGGCTGTCAGCATGGTGAACACCAAGGCCAGGAATGTGAATCCGCCTGAAGCAGAAATGATGAGGCCAGAGATTTTGGAACCAAGGCCCGTGGTGCCAAGAGTGCCGGCAATGATGCCGGCAGCAGCACAGGCAATTGCGATTGGAATAACGCTTTTTGCCCCTTCGGTAATGGCTTCTGCCGATTTGCGCACCATCTCGAATGAAATGCGGCGCTCCCAGACGACATGCAAAACCAGCAGTACCAGAATGGAATAGAATGACGCTTTGAAGGGCGAAAACCCATTCAGCATCATGGCAATAAGCGTGCCGAATGGAATGATGTATTGGCCACCTTTGACGATGATCATCCAGAGTGCTTCATCATCGTCTTCTGGCTGTTCCAACGGCTGGATATTGCTCTTGGCAGCGCGTAGGTGAACCACGAAAAACAGTGAGGCAAAAAACAGCAATGCGGGAATAATCGCAACTTGCATGACGTCGGAATATGGAATGCCAACGATTTCCGCCATGATAAAGGCAGCTGCACCCATGACTGGTGGCATGAGTTGTCCACCGGTCGATACGACGGCTTCAATCGCACCGGCCTGATGCGGCGCGTAACCTTCCTTCTTCATCATCGGAATGGTCAAGGTACCTGTCACCGCAACATTGCCTGCCGCAGAGCCGGAAATCATGCCTAGCAATGTGCTGAAGATGACCGCGGTCTTTGCGCCTGCCGCTCGCATGTTTTTAGTGAGCCGGTTGGCAAGACGGAAGAAAAAGTCGCCTGCGCCGAAGACGCTCAGGAACGATCCATAGATCGAGAAAAGTATGATGTAAGTGGCTGATACGCCAAGTGGGATGCCGTAAATGCCCTGAGAGGTGGTGGTCAGAAGTTCTGACATGCGCGTTACGCTGTAGCCACGACTGGCCAGTGCGCCGGGCAGGAATTCGCTGTAGAATGGATAGGTAAAAAAGGCGAGACAGATAATTGATAGGACCAGGCCAACGCCGCGTCGCGCGCCCTCCAACACCAGAACAATAAGCAGCAGCCCAACCCAGGCATCCAAGGCCTCGGTTTCACCGCCACTCATGGCAATGTCTTTCCAGCGCGACATTATATAAAGACTCGTTGCGCAGCTCAGGAACACAAGGCCGAGGCGTGCAATTTTGTCCAAAAACGCGTTTTGAAATCTTTGCAGGGTAGGATTTGTGAGAAACAGCAGGACGAGCATCATCATCAGATGAAAAACTCGGATGTCCCGGGTCGACAGGACGAGAAGGCCGGAAACGTTCAGCAGATGGAACAGCCCGACTACAAATGCCACGATAAGAATCGCGTGTTTGAACAGTCTGTCCATGGCGTTTATTCCATTCCGTCAGGAGCCTGATAAATTCTTGCGGATGTAAGACAGGCTTTCATCCGCAAGAAGTGTTGGTTGTGTAGGTGTCGGCTTTTATTCCGCAAAGTATTTCGCTGCGCCAGGATGAAGCGGAATTTTCAGCTCCAACGAAGCTTCTGGAACGATCTGCTTCGCATAGGCATTTTCAGCCCGGAATTCATCCATATTGTCGTAGATTGCTTTTGTGATCTTATAGGCAACGTCTTCATCCATGCCCGCATCGACGATCAGCATGTTATTGACGCCAAGCACTCTGCCGTCAGTGTCTGTTCCGTAGGTGGCCATCGGAACTACAACTTCATTGTAGTTGGGGTATTTTCCCAAGGCTGTGGCCATCTGTTCTTCCGTAATCGGAATGAATTTCAGTTTTTTGTTGGCCTGGGCCTGCATGACAGCACCGGCTGGGTAACCACTCAGCGCAAAGGCTGCATCAACATTACCGTCAGCCAACTGGCTAAAACCGTCACCATAGGACAGGAAGCTCGGCGTAATGTCATCGATTGTCAGGTCCGCAAGGCTAAGTACCTGGCCCAGAAACGGAATGGTTCCGCCACCGGCAGGACCGACTGCAATCCGTTTGCCTTTCAGATCCGCAATGGTGCTGATGTCAGACCCGTCCAGTGTCATCATATGCAGAATGCTGAAATGCAGCGAGCCAATGGCGCGCAAGTTCATTGCGCCAGCCTTTTTGTAAGGGCCAACGCCCTTATTGGCCAGAACAGACAGGTTGTTGTTTGTGATGGCAATGTCGACTTCACCGCTGTTGATCAGCCGTGGATTGCCGACAGAACCAGCTGTTACGACCGGAACCATTGTCAGGTCATCGGCATAATTA
>CAZOCA010000012.1:8697-15886 GCA_964578105.1 uncultured Pararhizobium sp. | reverse complement strand
GTTGTCACAGATATCTTCGCGCTTCCAGCTAAAGCGGATTGCATCTCAGAAAAACTGCCAGACATCTCAACAATTGAGCGATTTGGATTGAATGAACTTTGCGGGCAACCCGGTTTATCAGGGGAGGCGCTGCATCAATATCTTTTGACCGGTGCGGGCCTTGAGAATGCGGCCAACGCCTTGTTGAGCATAGCTGGGAAAGACAGCTTCGGATTGGGCTACAGCGCCGGGGGCACGGTACTTTGGCGCGCTGTCACCAAGGGATTATTCCTGAAAGGCCTATTTTGCATTTCCTCAACACGGCTTCGACACGAAAAATGCATCTCAATGCCCAACCACGTCTTTTTCGGCGCAAAGGACCATGGCAAGCCATCGGATGAATGGCTGATTGACGTGCCCGAAAGACAGACCGTATTCGAAGATTGCGGACATGATTTCTATCTTGATCCGGAAGTCGCTGATGTTGCGGAAACACGACAAAAGATAGCATCTGACATGCGCCTCATTTCTTCAAACACAGAACTTGGCTAAACGCGGCAATCCACACACTGTTGCCGACTGCCCCAGTCAACCATGATCACGCAAGCGGTAAGAATACACATTGTTCAAATAGGCCTGATCTTCGATGCAAAAGTGGGTTTCTCCGACATGTTCAAACCCTTGCGATAGATAAAACGCAATCGCTGGAGTATTTTACGCATTGGTCGCAAGCCAAACAGACTCATCCCCGTTTTCACGACAATGCTGGAGCGCCGCATTTAACAAACGCTTTCCAACCCCTTTGCCATGGTGGCGCGGCTGAACGTAGAAGGTAGATATTTCTGTTTCTGAACAGCCGCTAACCGGCGCTCGGCTCCCAGAAGACACGCGTATGAAGCCGTCAATACCTTCGTCGTTTTCAGACACAAGAATGAACTCCTTGGGATCAGATATAAGCGCTTCGGCTTTTGATGAAGTGAACTCCGTCAACACATAGTCTGCAAACAAAGCGCTGACGCCGCGCTTAAGATAGGTGCCTATCCATACTTCAATCGAGAGGGCAGCAATGCTCGAGGCATCTGATTTGTGAGGAATTCTAAGTGTCATAGCCGTAGTGTGTTCGCTTTCGGATGAGAGTTGAATAGCAGACTTTGCTGCCGTTCAGCATTTCCACACCAAAGCTCAATCTATGCGCAAAAGCGGACATTTAGCGGCGGCGGTAGATGCTCATAACGACACCGTTTTGGTTGGCCGCGGCCTTAACCAGTTTTAATTCGGTATGGTCAAGGGGATCACCAAACAGCCGTTTGCCAGTTCCGACTATTACAGGGAAGGTCCAAAGTCGGAATTCGTCAATCAGATCACGGGCGAGAAGAATCTGAATCAGTTGCGAACTTCCGTGGACTTGCAAAATCGGGCCTGTTCTATGCTTCAATTCCGAAATTTTTTGCGCAACATCGCCATTGATGGCCTCAGTGTTGTGCCAGTCCAAACCGGTCGGTGTAGACGTTACCACGTATTTTCTGGCGGCATTCATCATCTCTGCAACAGGGTCGCCTTCGAGGTTAGGCCAGTGGCCTGCAAACAAGTCATATGTCTTCCGGCCAAACAGCATGTCATAGGGTGTTGCCATTGCCTCGGCTTGGACTTGCTCCATAACACCCGGCCAATAGGGGGCAGCCCAACCGCCCCCTTTAAAACCGCCAGACCGATCTTCCTCTGGCATGCTTGGGGCCTGCATCACACCGTCAAGTGTGACGAATGTTAGAATTGCGAGGTCTCTCATTGATCTGTATCCTCCTGAATAAAGTTCTCAAGATGCCTCAACGTGCCTTCCCACCCAGCGACATGGACTGTGCAGGCTGTATCTGAAGGAATTCCTTCATGCGTGATGACGACCTCAGATGCGTCTGCTTTCTCAAAGAATTCAAACCTGACGCGCATTGGAATGTTCTCCAACGGGTCCGGGGCTTGCCACGTCCACGACATCACAATGCATTTGGGCCGTTTTATCCGCTCGAAAGTCCCGCTAACAACCGGGCCCCGACCGTCTGGCATGGCATAGCGCAATCGAAATGCACCATTCAGTGCAAAGTCAAACTCCAGAACTTCAACAGAGATATCCGCACTTGGCGTGAACCATCGTGACATATGATCAGCTCGAGTAAAGGCATTGAAAACCAGACTACGTGGCGCGGGAATGTCGCGGCGAACAACCAACGGTATACGCTGTTCCATCATTTGACTGACTCCTCGCTCGCAGGAGCGCAAACAAAGCCCTCAAGGCTTTTCAACATGCCTTCCCAGAATTCGCGGTGTTTCGCGATCCAGTTCTCGGCTTCTGTCAGCGGCGCGGCCTCCAGATGAAACCGATGCACCCGTCCGTCGATTTCGCGGCGAACCAATCCAGCGGCTTCCAGAACTTTTAGGTGCTTGGAGATCGTCGGTTGTGCGACATTGAAAGGCTCCCGCAATTCACTCGCAGAAAGGGCACCATCGCTGGCAAGCATTGAAATTATTTGGCGTCGCGTGCCGTCGCCCAGAGCATGAAAGGCGCGGTCCAGCGGATGTTGATATTGAATAGCCATTTGGCTATATAAATCACCAAAAAGCTTTTTGTCAACACTTGTTCGGCTGAGACCATGTTGCTCGTTTCCAGCGTTTCGCTTCAAAAATGCAGCGCTGCATGTGACAGTCCACGCTCACAGCAGTCATTTTAGCCTGGAACGTATTGCTTAGGTTTTCGCGATCTTCGCTGGCTTTTAACTGCGCTTTACGTCGCACTCGACCTATGTTGCAGCAATCACCTCTAGTATCGCGCCTAAGGCTTTGTTCTCAACAACCTCCGCCCGATTGATTGACTGGACTGCAAATTATCAAACATTCTGTAGGCTAGGGTGATGCCTTCTTATTGGATAGAAACCTGATTTACCTTAAGCTTTGAACAGCCAAACCAGACGCGTCAATTGCCGTTGACTGTTGCCAAACCAACTCAGCTCCACCGGCGCTGATCTGTCGTTCATTGAAATGCTCAATTATCTCAATCGGTCCAAGCTCTCGCTGGCTCACAGCAATCATTCCCATTTGTAAGTCTCACTGTCTCAAAACTCGAAATCGAAAAGTGAGACACCTCTGACATGCTAGGGTGGTGAGATATAATTATCTGAGCCATACACCCGCTTATCGCATAAGATATATTATGGAATAATTACACATCACAGAACCAGCCATCATAGGCGGGTTCCACGGTTTCCGGGGTTTCCTGAAGCACTGTCTCATAATCAAGATCAATGTGCATATGGGTCAAAACGGCCTGCTTGGGGCCAATCTGTCCGATAGCCTCAAGCGCCTCGCGCAGTGAGAAATGACTGGGATGTGGATCGTAGCGCAGCGCATCGACAATCCAGTGAGACAGTCCGGACAGCAGCGCGGCGCTCTCTGACGGCAATGCGCTGATGTCAGATGAATAAGCCACATCACCAATTCGGAAACCAAATGAGAGAATGTCACCATGTATCTGTTTAAACGGCAGAATGTCGATTGCACCACCAGGACCGTCAATGGACAGAATCTCGCCATGCGCAATTTCATGCGCCACAAGAATGGGTGGATAAGACGAACCCGTCGGTGTCTTGAAGCAATAGCCAAATCCATCATGCAGCCGATCCAGCGTCGCGCGATCGGCATAGATTTGGACGCGCTGACGTCGGTTGATCACAAATGCGCGCAGATCATCGATGCCGTGAGCGTGATCTGCGTGCGCGTGCGTGTACAGCACAGCGTCAGCCCAATCGACGTTCTGCGACAAACATTGCTCACGAAAATCCGGGCCGGTGTCGATGATGATGCGCGTTACGCCATCTTTGCTGCGTTTCTCGACAAGCAGACTACAACGCCGCCGGCGGTTTTTAGGATTGTCCGGATCACATGCGCCCCATTGATTTCCAATTCGTGGCACGCCGGGCGATGATCCGCAGCCCAGAATGGTAAAGCGCAGACTCATAAGGCTTTCGGCAGTTTTTTGAACAGCTGGAATGCATTGGCTCCGGTCTGCTCAATCAACTCCGACACATCCAGATCAAGCGTCTCTGCAAGTGAAGCCGCTGTATCGGCCACATAGGACGGTTCGTTGGTGCGGCCACGATGCGGCACCGGCGCCAGATACGGCGCATCTGTCTCAACCAGTATGCGATCATACGGCACATCGCGTGCAATATCGCGGATATCCTGGGCGTTTTTGAAGGTCGCAATACCCGAAAACGAAACATAAAGGCCAAGTTCAACACCAATCTTGGCCAGGCCTGCGCCTGATGAAAAGCAATGCAACACCGCCGGAAACGGACCGATTGCTGTCTCTTTCTTCAAAATGTCTATCATGTCGGCATCCGCCGCGCGCGCGTGAATAACCAAAGGCAAACCGGTAATTCGTGCAGCGGCAATATGGGCGATAAAACTCTGTTTTTGAGCCTCACGGTCACTCTTGTCATAATGGTAATCGAGCCCCGCCTCACCGATTGCCACCACCTTTGGATGCGCGGACAATTCAACCAGACGATCCGTGGTGATGTGCAATTCTTCATCCGCATTATGCGGATGGGTCCCGACGGAACAGAACACATCGTCAAATTTCTCTGCAACTGCAAGCACTTGCCCGAATTTTTCGACACGCGTGCAGATCGTGATAATGCGTTGAACACCACGGTCACGCGCGCGCGCAACCACATCGTCCAATTGATCCGCGAAATCCGGAAAGTCCAGGTGGCAATGACTGTCAATCAGCATTGGCTCTCTCAGCTCTCTGATGCCGCTTCAACAAATCTTGGAAACACACCTTCTGGCTTGTCGATCTGCGTGCCATTGGTCAAAATTTGATCTGGTGCCAACGCTGCAAAGTCGCGTGCATCTGCAGGCACACACAAGACATCAAGCAGCTTCGCCGCAGATTCAGGCATAAAGGGCTGCGAGAGAATGGCAACACGTCGCACAATCTCGGCTGTCACAAACAGAACCGCTGCCATGCGTTGGGGATCGGTCTTTTTCAGTGCCCAGGGCTCCTGAGCCGCGAAGTAGCGATTGGCCTCACTGACAACAGCCCAAATGGCATTGAGCGCATTGTGCGGTGCCTGAACATCCATGGCATCCCGGCACAACGGCAAGAGAGCCCTCGCCTGCTCCAGAATAGCCATATCTTCGTCAGAATACTGAGCAGGCGCTTCCAGCAATCCGTCCAAATTCTTGAACACCATGGACAAGGAACGCTGCGCCAGATTGCCCAAATCATTTGCCAGATCGGCATTCATCCGCGCAACAATTGCCTCATGGCTATAACTGCCATCACGCCCAAACGGGACTTCACGCAGCAGAAAATAGCGCAAGGCATCAAGACCATAAGCTTCCACCAGCGAAATCGGATCAACCACATTGCCAACCGATTTCGACATTTTCTCCCCACGATTAAAAAGGAAACCATGTGCATAAACCCGCTTCGGCAATGGCAATCCCGCAGACATCAGGAATGCTGGCCAGTACACCGCGTGAAAGCGAATGATATCTTTCCCAATCACATGCACATCGGCCGGCCAGAACCTGGCCCTTTCGGCATTCTCATCAGGAAACCCGGTTGCCGTCAGATAATTGGTCAGCGCATCAACCCAGACATACATGACATGTTCAGGATCATCCGGAACCTTGACACCCCAGTCAAAAGTTGTTCGTGAAATCGACAAATCGCGCAGGCCCGATTTCACAAAGCTGATAATCTCATTACGACGCTCATCGGGTCCGATAAAGTCTGGGTTGGCCTCAAAATAGGCCAGCAAGCGGTCCTGATAAGCGGACAGTTTGAAAAAATAGCTGTCTTCCTCAACCCACTCAACCGGCGTGCCCTGCCCGCCCAGCTTGACGCCATCCTCATTCGTCGTGATTTCATCTTCGCCATAATAGGCTTCATCACGAACGGAGTACCAACCGGAATAGGTGTTTTTGTAAATGTCGCCAGCCGCCGCCATGCGCTTCCAGATTTCAACACTGGCCGCATGATGGCGCGGTTCAGACGTGCGCAGATAATCGTCATTGGACGCATTCAACGCGACCGCCATTTCCTGAAAACGGGCCGTATTGCGGTCCGCAAGTTCCTGTGTGGAGATGCCCAGGTCTCGCGCCGTTTTCAGCATTTTCAGTCCGTGCTCATCAACGCCGGTTAGAAAAAACGTGTCGTAGCCATCAAGCCGCTTGAAGCGCGCCATGGCATCGGTCGCAATCAACTCATAGGCATGCCCGATATGGGGAGCGCCATTGGGATAGGAAATTGCTGTCGTGATGTAGAACGTCTTTTGACTCATAACTGGAACTGACCTGTCTAAGCGGCGCCCTTAAGCGGGCAAAAGAGCCGCAGCATGTTTGGCTTTGTTTAGTAGCGCAAACAGGTTCAGGATCAACTGTTTCTTATCCAGATTATAGGTCTCAGTCTCACGCTGTTGCCGATCAAGCACGTCCCAAACATCAATCCACGGGTTTGCAGCGCCCTGCCCGGCCACCGCTTTGGCACGATTATGCACAAAAAGACGGGCGCGTTCCAAAAACTCCGCGAAAAGCGCATCCCGCCCGCGCGAGCAAAGAGCATCCGCCAAAGCATGCAGGTTTTTCAGATCACCTGGTGGCTCCTCAAGCCGCGCTTGCATGTCGTGCCGCAGATCACCATGGTCTGTTGCCAGAAGATCCATCGCGTAGCGCACGCGCCCATCTGCCAGCCCTTCGACCAGCGCAAACTCTGCCGCGTCGAAATCCTCCATTTGAGCTTGCAGGATGGTGGCCACCTCGGCGTCTGTTGGCCGCGGGAGCATGGCTTTTCGACATCTGGACCGGATTGTTGGAAGCAATCGTTGAACATTATCAGAAATCAATAAAAACAAACAATTAGAGGGCGGTTCTTCAAGTGATTTCAAAAGCGCATTTGCAGCAGCAGGCGCCATATCATCGACCTTGTCGACAATGACAATGCGCCAGCCACCCTCGCCTGCTGTTGACCCCAGAAACTGGGTTAATCGGCGCACATCATTCACCGGTATACCGGCCGTCATGCGCTTGTTATCCACGTCCCAGCGACGCGACAAAAGGAGTAAATCAGAGTGTGATCCGGCACTGATTTTAGCTGCAGCCCGGCTGTCTGAAGAAACAGATAAATCCTGAACTTTGGGCGCCGCGTCCCAGA
>CAZOCA010000012.1:1662-8687 GCA_964578105.1 uncultured Pararhizobium sp. | reverse complement strand
CAACCTGCCGTGACCGAGCGCGTCCAGAAAAACGCCTTGCAGCTTTTCTGCACCAACAAGACCCTGCGCAGCGCGTGGCTGCAATATTCGATCATAATCTTCAACAACGGACATGTGCATTCCAGCCGAGAAAATCCGACCCTATTCCAGGATCACCATGGGATCAAAGTCATTCCGGGATTTTAATCGAAAACCCCGGAATGAAGTAGCTTATGTGTCTGAAGGGTCCGCTTCTGAAGAACCAGTCTCAGATGCGCCAGACTCATCAGCCTCAGCTTCAGGGTCAGCGCCATCGGAAGAAGCTTGTGCATCATCTGGCTCCATTGCTTCGGAACCATTGCCCTCAGCATCCTCACCATCGTCCTCATCATCGCCTTCGATCTCGCTAATACGCTCAACAGAAACGACAATCTCATCTTTTGCGGTGTTGAAAACCGTGACGCCCTGAGTTGATCGGCCCGCGAGACGGATACCATCAATCGGACAGCGAATGAGCTGACCGCCATTGGTGACGAGCATGATTTCATCGCCCACATCCACCCGGAAAGACGCCGCAAGTGCCCCGTTTCGGTCAGACATGCTCATCGCAGCAATACCTTTGCCACCACGACCGGAGACCCGGTACTCAAAGGAGGAACTGCGCTTACCATAGCCATTTTCAGAAATGGCCAGAATAACCTGTTCAGCTTCCAACATCGCTTCGAACTTGGCATCGTCCAGAACGGTTTCATCTGTACCTGTTGCCGCCTCAGCCTCATCATCAGGCGCTTCTGTCGAAGCCCCTTCCTCTTCAATCCCACGCAACAAACGACTTTTCTTGATAAAGGCCGTGCGTTCCGCTGGTGTCGCCTCGAAATGGCGCAGGATCGACATCGCGATCACAGTATCACCAGACGCCATATTGATGCCGCGCACCCCAACCGAGTTGCGGCCGGTGAAGACACGTACATCTTGCACTCTGAAGCGAATACACTGCCCTTTCAGGCTGGTCAGCAGCACATCATCATCTGCAGAACAGGTTTCAACGCCAACAATGGCATCTCCCTCATCCAGCTTCATGGCAATTTTGCCGTTTCGGTTGACCTGGACAAAGTCCGACAGCTTGTTGCGACGAATGGTGCCGCGAGACGTGGCAAACATCACATCCAACTGTGCCCAGCTTTCTTCATCTTCCGGCAAAGGCATAATTGTGGTGATGGTTTCATCCTGCTGCAACGGCAGAATATTGATCAGCGCCTTACCGCGAGACTGCGGGCTGCCTATAGGCAAACGCCAGGCTTTCAGCTTGTAGACAATGCCGCGTGAGGAGAAGAACAGCAGCGGTGTGTGAGTGTTGGCCACAAACAGCCGTGTCACGAAATCCTCATCCTTGGTCGACATGCCGGAACGGCCCTTGCCGCCCCGTCGCTGCGCCCGATAGGTCGCCAATGGCACACGCTTGATATAGCCCGTATGGGATACGGTGATGACCATATCCTCACGTTGGATCAGGTCTTCATCTTCAAGCTCGGCACCACCGTCCAGAATTTCTGTCCGGCGCGGCGTGGCAAACAGCTCATGCGATTCCTGCAATTCATCCTTGATGATGGTCATGATGCGCAAGCGCGAGCTGAGAATTTCAAGATATTCCTTTATCTCGTCGCCAAGCTTGTTCAGCTCGTCAGAAATCTCTTCCTGCCCGATACCCGTCAGACGTTGCAGACGCAGCTCCAGAATGGCGCGTGCCTGTTCTTCCGACAATGTATAAGTGCCATCTTCCTGAACACGGTGTCTAGGGTCATCAATCAGGCGGATCAGCGGCTCAATATCTCGTGCAGGCCAGCTTTTCTCAAGCAATTGAGCGCGTGCAGTCGCGGGATCCGGCGCAGCACGGATAAGCGCGATCACCATATCGATATTGGCAACAGCAATGGCAAGACCCACCAGAACATGAGCCCGATCGCGCGCCTTGTTCAGCAGAAACTTGGTTCTGCGGCTGACAACAACTTCGCGGAATGCCACGAAGGCGCGCAACATGTCCAGAAGCGTCATCTGCTCCGGCTTGCCGCCATTCAGCGCCACCATGTTACAGCCAAAGGAGCCTTGCAAAGGTGAGAAACGGTAGATCTGGTTCAACACCACATCAGCAACCGCATCACGCTTCAGTTCAACAACAACCCGCATGCCATCACGATCAGATTCATCGCGGATGTCAGAAATGCCCTCGACGCGCTTTTCGCGCACCAGATCAGCGATCTTTTCGATCATCGTGGCTTTGTTCACCTGATAGGGTATTTCGGTGATGATCAGCGCTTCACGGTCCTTGCGCACCATTTCGGTGGCAACCTTGCCACGCATAATGACACTGCCGCGACCCGTTTCAAATGCAGACCGGATGCCAGCGCGGCCAAGGATCATGCCGCCGGTTGGAAAATCAGGGCCCGGCATATGCTCCATAATGCCAGACAGCGTTATCTCCGGATCATCGATCAGCGCAATACAGGAATTGATCACCTCACCCAGATTATGCGGAGGAATATTGGTAGCCATGCCAACCGCAATGCCGCCCGCCCCGTTTGCCAGCAGGTTGGGAAAGCGAGACGGCATAACAACCGGTTCCCGCTCACGCCCATCATAGTTTTCCTGGAAATCAACCGTGTCTTTTTCAATGTCCGCCAGCAGATATTGGGCAGCCTTTTCCATTCGGCATTCTGTATAACGCATGGCGGCAGGTGGATCGCCATCGACAGAGCCAAAATTTCCCTGCCCGTCCACGAGTGGCAAGCGCATGGAGAATTCCTGAGCCATACGCACCAGCGCATCATAAATCGCGCTATCGCCATGGGGGTGATATTTACCCATCACCTCACCCACAACACCGGCTGATTTACGATATGGCTTATTGTGTTCAAGACCCATGCCATGCATGGCATACAGGATACGCCGATGCACAGGTTTCAAACCGTCACGCACATCCGGCAACGCCCGGCTGACGATCACGCTCATCGCGTAATCGAGATAGGACCGCTTCATTTCTTCAACAATACCGATGCGTTCAATATCGGACGGCAAATCGCCGGTTGGCTCGTTTCCCTGAGGGGTATTCTCGTTATCGGACAAATCTGTACTCACGGGTTAAAGGCGACGAATCGTCGCTCAGAATTGAAGTGATTCATTATAGACTGTCGGGGCAGCAAAGACTAATTTTGCCTCGTGAAAAAGCCCGCAATTTTGTCAAATAAAACAATTGGTTACAGTTATTTTTGCCAAATTTACGACAGGCTCTGCTTTTTCCAGCCCATCAGCGCTTTCAAATTGCGCCTTGACACCCATAGACCATCGCTGCACGGCTTGTTGCCATGGAATTTGATACGCTCATAAATGCCACTGTCACACTGCTTGTAACCATTGATCCGATTGGGCTTGCACCGTTGTTTCTGGCACTCACGGCAGGCATGGACCGCGCTACGCGGACCCAAATTGCTCTGAGGGGCATCCTGATCAGCACAGGCCTTCTGGTGATGTTTGCGCTGGCAGGTATGACGATCCTCGACCTTTTCGGAATTACCATGCCGGCATTTCGCATTGCAGGCGGTCTGCTTCTCTTCTGGCTGGCTTTTGAAATGGTCTATGAAAAACGCCAGGAGCGAAAGCAGGAGACGACGGACCGGGCTGTCGTCAGCCATGAAGAGGCAAAGCACATCGCTGTGTTTCCGCTGGCCATACCGCTGATCGCCGGACCGGGCGCCATCTCGGCAACGGTGCTGTTGTCCACCGAAATGTCATCGCCCTTGGAGCGCAGCGCCCTGATAGGCGTTATTCTGGCATTGATGGTTTTGTGTATGGTGGTCTTCATGCTTGCCGAACGATTGGATCACATCCTCGGTGATACAGGCCGCATGGTGCTTACTCGGCTGCTGGGGGTTATCCTGGCCGCATTGTCAGTCCAGTTCGTAGCAGATGGCATTATAGCTTTTATGGCCGCCCCGGCGGCTTGAGCCCGCTATTGCGCGGGCAAATCAATTCGAAACTCCGCGCCACCATATTCATGAACGGAATCCTTGGCCCTGATCATGATGAAAGCCGTCTCCGGTGGAATGGCAACGCCACCTAGAGAACGCGTAAATGGCTGTTCATTTACATGCGGATGCAGCAATTCCCGAACACCAAGCACCTTGCCTTGCGGATCAAGCACTTCAAAGGCATTGGCATAGTGGTCCCAGCCCTCATCGGCATGGCGGACGGTTGCTTCTACCCGCCATGTGTCCCCGCCGGTAGGGGTTGCTGTGGCACTCACCACATCGGCTTCCCCGGCCAGCGCCATCGTTGGCAACATCATAACCGACAAGACGAAAGCCGATAAAGAGGCAAAAGACCTCAGTTTTCTAGAACGGAATCTCATCATCCATATCGTCGGCGAAATTGCTGCCGCCGCCTTTCTGCATCGGGTCTGATTGCCCGAAATTATTGCCGCCGCCCTGATTGCCGCCCGACTGATTGCCACCCGACTGGTTGCTCACGGCGCCACGATCATACCCGCCGCCCGCAGAATCCTGACCGCCCTGACCGCGCGAGTCGAGCATCTGTAATTCACCGCGATAGCGTTGCAGCACGATCTCTGTCGTATAGCGTTTCTGACCGCTTTGGTCTTCCCACTGCCGCGTCTGAAGCTGCCCCTCAAGATAGACTTTCGCGCCCTTCTTAAGATAGGTCTCGGCAACTTTAGCCAGATTATCATTGAAAATCACGACCTGGTGCCATTCGGTTTTTTCACGACGCTCGCCGCTGTTCTTATCACGCCAGCTCTCACTTGTGGCAATCCGAAGATTGACGACAGGATCGCCGGAGTTCAAACGACGGATTTCCGGATCCGCACCCAGATTTCCCACCAAGATTACTTTGTTGACACTGCCAGCCATGGCATACTCCTGACGTAATGGTCTGCCAGCAAATGCTGGCTCTGTTGGTAATTTGCTATTTTCGAGCCGCAATTGCAGCTATCGACGACATAATTGTCTGTTCTTTTAACACACATCGTCGTTTTCCACGGCCTCTTCCACCATAAATGACACACTGCTGACAGTTTTCCACACATGCTGTTGCTATCACTGCCGAAAGCTAGGCTCATCAACGGATTCAGACGCTATGTTCTTTTTATGTTCCAATTTGGGAGAACATGCATTAGCCTTTAAAAAAATGCAAGATGTCTGTTGATTCCTGTTTTACTACACCATCAATACCGGTCTGGACCTTGATTAACGGTATTAAAGTGCCAGATCGAAATTGTACCGAATTGAGAATCTTATTCCGTACGGCACTATCCAGCAGCTAACACCCGGTTTAATCAGTTTCCATTCAATCTATTTTCATCCCTATTCAGACGGTCAGTTAAGTTCTATGCCCAGCAAATCCAATTCTGGAACCAGCAGTAAATCCAAGGCTGCAAAAAATCTCCACCCAATGATTTCGGTGCGCGGTGCCCGCGAACATAATCTAAAAGGCGTGGACATTGATCTGCCCCGGGACAAGCTGATTGTCATGACTGGCTTGTCCGGATCGGGCAAATCCTCACTGGCATTTGACACTATTTATGCCGAAGGCCAGCGACGTTATGTCGAGTCGCTGTCAGCCTATGCACGGCAGTTTCTGGAAATGATGCAGAAGCCGGATGTCGACCAGATTGATGGCCTGTCTCCAGCTATTTCAATTGAGCAGAAAACCACGTCACGCAACCCGCGCTCCACCGTGGGAACTGTGACCGAAATTTATGATTATATGCGGCTTCTGTTCGCCCGGGTCGGCATCCCCTACTCACCAGCAACCGGATTACCAATTGAAAGCCAGACAATTTCCCAGATGGTGGATCGTATTCTGGATCTGCCAGAGGGAACGCGGCTCTATCTGCTGGCCCCGATTGTACGCGGTCGCAAGGGCGAATACCGCAAAGAACTGGCAGAATTACAGAAGAAGGGTTTTCTGCGTATTAAGATAGACGGCACCTACTACGAAATTGCAGATGCACCTGTACTGGACAAGAAATTCAAACACGACATTGACGTGGTCGTAGACCGCATCGTTGTACGATCAGACATAGCCTCCCGTCTGGCGGATTCACTGGCAACTTCGTTGGGTCTGGCAGATGGCATTGCCGTTGCCGAATATGCTGACACAGCAGAAGGTGCAGACACGCCCGAGCGTTTGATTTTCTCGGAGAAATTTGCGTGCCCTGTCTCCGGTTTTACCATTGCAGAAATCGAGCCACGCCTGTTTTCTTTCAACAATCCGTTTGGTGCCTGCCCGACTTGTGATGGGCTCGGGTCTGAAAAACGCGTCAGCGAAGACATGGTCATCCCTGATGCCGAACTCTCTATCGCCAAAGGCGCGGTTGCGCCCTGGTCGCGCTCCACGTCGCCTTATTACCAACAGACACTGGCGGCAGTAGGCAAGATCTATGGCTTTAGTCTGCGAGACAAATGGTCGAAACTGTCTGCCGAAGCCCAAACCGCAGTTCTGTTTGGCACCGGGAAGAAAGAAATCACGTTCACGTATGATGATGGACTGCGCTCTTACAAAACGAAAAAACCATTTGAGGGCGTCATTCCCAATCTGGAGCGCCGCTGGCGGGAAACGGATTCCTCGTGGTCGCGTGAGGAAATTGAAAAATACATGTCTTCAGCTCCCTGCCAGGTTTGCGATGGCTACAGGCTGAAACCCGAAGCGCTGGCAGTCAAGATTGCTAGCAAGCACATTGCCCAGATCAGCGAACTATCAATCCGCAACGCGATGGACTGGTTCTCAACACTCCCGGACAGTCTAACCGACAAGCAGAATGAGATTGCTGGACGTATCTTAAAGGAAATTTGCGAGCGACTGGCGTTTCTGAATGATGTCGGCCTGGAGTATCTTACCCTGTCGCGGAATTCCGGAACCCTGTCCGGTGGTGAAAGCCAGCGCATCCGGTTGGCTTCGCAGATCGGTTCAGGCCTGACTGGCGTTCTCTACGTGTTGGATGAGCCCTCCATCGGCCTGCATCAGCGCGACAATGA
>CAZOCA010000012.1:0-1652 GCA_964578105.1 uncultured Pararhizobium sp. | reverse complement strand
ATCGTTGTGGAACATGATGAGGAAGCCATTTTGACCGCTGACCACGTGGTTGATGTCGGCCCAATGGCGGGCATTCATGGCGGGGAAATCGTTGTTGCCGGAACACCGCAGCAAGTCATGAAATGCAACGAATCTCTGACCGGGCAATATCTGTCCGGACGGCGATCCATTCCTCTGCCAAAAACAAGGCGCAAACCGACAAAGAACCGGAAAATCACGGTCAAAGGCGCAACAGGCAATAATCTGAAAGACGTCACCACATCGATTCCGCTTGGCACATTTTGTTGCATCACCGGCGTGTCAGGTGGCGGAAAGTCCACATTGCTGCTCGATACACTCTATCGGGCGGTTGCCAAGCATCTCAATGGTGCAAAAGCACTGCCGTCTCCGCACAAAGCCATTACGGGACTGGAGCATCTGGACAAGGTCATTGATATCGACCAATCCCCCATTGGCCGCACGCCGCGTTCCAATCCGGCAACCTATACCGGTGCCTTTACACCAATTCGAGAATGGTTTTCCGGTCTCCCCGAAGCAAAGATCAGAGGCTACGCGCCCGGCAGGTTCTCATTCAACGTCAAAGGCGGACGGTGCGAAGCCTGTCAGGGTGATGGCGTCATCAAGATCGAGATGCACTTCCTGCCGGATGTCTATGTCACCTGTGATGTCTGCAAGGGAAAGCGCTATAATCGCGAGACTCTGGAAGTGCAGTTCAAAGGCAAATCCATTGCTGATGTATTGAACATGACTGTTGATGAAGGCGCAGTGTTTTTCGCCGCGGTACCTGCTGTCCGCGACAAGATGCTGACATTGCAACGTGTTGGGCTTGGCTACATCAAAGTTGGACAACAGGCCACAACCCTCTCTGGCGGTGAAGCGCAACGGGTAAAGTTGGCAAAAGAACTGTCAAAACGTTCCACCGGCCGCACACTTTACATTCTGGATGAGCCAACAACAGGCCTGCATTTTCACGACGTCGCCAAATTGTTGGAAGTTCTTCATGAACTTGTGGATCAGGGAAATTCAGTCGCCGTCATTGAACACAATCTGGAAGTCATCAAAACCGCCGATTGGGTGATCGATATCGGTCCGGAAGGCGGCGATGGCGGCGGAGAGATTGTGGCGGAAGGAACGCCTGAGCAGATCATAAAGGAAGAGCGGTCTTACACCGGAAAATTCCTGAAAGAGTTATTGGAACGACGCCCGGAAAAAGGCGACGTGATGATGGCCGCTGAATAGCCATATAAGAGCTTACCGAAACAGCAAATCCCGGTTTATCTGGCAGGATTCTGCCAGATACATACTGTTGACCTCATTTTCTGGAGAAAGCTTTGTGAGCAGCTATCGGAAAATCTGGACAAATCCCTGATTCTTAAGAAAGTTTTGCACGAGACCTGCGTTTTTTGCAGGACAGATATTCCGTTTTGGCACTCCACAAATGTTGCAACGCACCCTAAATAGCAATCATCAGAGAAACGAAACAAACTCTGAATTTTAAACAAACCCAAACCGGAGACTAAAATGCAATTCTCTTCTTTCACAGAATCCTACCGCAACTGGCGCCAGTACCGCAAAACCGTTGGCGAATTGTCCCGCCTGTCCGGTCGTGAACTCGACGATCTCGGAATTGCTCCTTACGACATCCAGAATGT
>CAZOCA010000011.1:11867-15920 GCA_964578105.1 uncultured Pararhizobium sp. | reverse complement strand
CAATCCCTTTGGAGGCATAGGCTCGACGCCGTCTTTTGGTGCGCTGAAAACGCTCCCGGATTGGCCCGAAAGCTTTGCCGCATTCTGGACCATCAATCCGCATCCTGCTTTTACCCAGATTGAAGGCATCACCGAACCGTTTGATCCCGCACGCCCGTCGCCCATCGCGCCTCTCGTCATGACAATCGAGGATGTCGAGGCGATCGCCTCATTCGTTGCAAAAATGCCCACGAAAGATTTGGGGGGCACCGTTGAGGCCCGATAAGTGCTTTTGAGGTTGGTCACATTCATTTGGGTAAAACGGTTTATGATAATTCATATTCATCAACGGGTTTTAGACTGTTCGTGTTCGCCCCGGAATCAGATTAAGTAATCTTACTGCCATGCCGAACTGGCAGAAATTGACAAGTCATGAACCTGTAGGGACACGGAATTTGTTCAAAGACACCATTGAATTTGCCCATGTCATTGTCGGCAAACCGTGCCGCAAAGCAGATGGCAGTCGCTCCAGAATGACCATTCCAATGATGGCCGTCTTTTACGGCAAGGCTGCAGGGCAATGACTGGCATCCTCATTCTGAACACCGGCTCCTCGTCGCTGAAATTCGGTCTGTATCGAGCATCCTTAGAACCGGTGATGTTGGTAGACGGGCAGGTCGACAGGATTGGACAGGCGGCCCGATTGAGTGTCCAAAGCGATGCCGCCACATATGACCAATCCGTTGCAGCTGCAACCCATTCAGATGCCTTGTCCGTCGTTTTAAAGGCCTTGGAAACACATCGGGAAGGTTTGGACATTGCCGGAATTGGCCACCGCATTGTCCATGGGGGGCTCAAATTTACCGAGCCCGCACTTTTGACACCTTCGACCATTGAGGCATTGCAAAAACTCTGCCCGTTGGCCCCACTTCATCAACCACACAATCTGGCTGGTGTGGAAATTGCGCGCGACGCGTTTCCCGATGCAGTGCAGATCGGATGTTTCGATACGTCTTTCCATCGCAGTCATCCCTGGGTCAACGACACTTTCGCATTGCCACGCTCTTTTTATGACCAGGGGGTTCGCCGTTACGGGTTTCATGGGTTGAGTTACGATTACATCACCGGCGTTCTTAAAAGGGACTACCCGGATCTGCATCAGGGCCGCGTTATTGTTGCGCATTTGGGAAATGGCGCGTCCATGTGTGCCATAAAAGCTGGCAAAAGCATTGGCTCGACGATGGGGTTCACCGCGCTGGACGGATTGCCTATGGGCACGCGCTGCGGTCAGCTTGACCCTGGTGTTGTGCTTTACATGATGCAGCAAAATGGAATGAGCCCAGAGGAAGTGAACAACCTTTTATACAAGAGCAGCGGGCTCTTGGGCCTGTCTGGGGAATCCAGTGACATGCGCGGTTTGCTGGCTTCAAAAAATCCACAAGCCGCTGAAGCAATTGACTATTATGTGTTTCGTGCACGCCGTGAAATTGGCGCAATGACCGCAGTGCTCAGCGGCCTGGATGCGTTGGTTTTTTGTGGTGGCATTGGAGAAAATGCAACGGTAATCCGGGAGCGGATTGTCGATGGTCTGGACTATTTGGGCCTTGCTGTAGATCAGGCTAAAAACCAAGAAAATGCCCGGGATATAGGAAATGGTGCAACACGCCTGATGGTTATTCCCACAGATGAGGAGCGCATTATTGCGCGCGCCGTTCAGGCACATTTGCCATCTGCTCTTACGGCTTAACCAGTCTCACCCACACATGAGGTTCGGCAGCTGGTCGGGCTTAAAGCTCTTCCATTGGCACCCAGTGGTGAAGCGGGTGCCGGGTTGCCAGATCGATTGCAAAAAAGTTGCCGCCGCCAGCAGGTTGATCGAATGCGCGCGAGATCGGCACGTCTGCAAAATGGCAATAAAGCAGGGTTCCAACGCCGCCATGTCCCACAATCAGCAGATCGCCCGAAACATGGTCTTGGATGGCGGAATTCACCTCAGCCACAATCCGGCTTTGGGCATCAATGGCGCGTTCCCAACCATCAATACTCTGAAGAGGGTGCTCAAAGAATTGGTTTGCGGTTTCTTCAAAAACGTCGGGAGACAAAAAACCCGTCGCACTGCGGTCATTTTCATGGGTGGCTGGCCGCTCCTGGACACGCAGCCTTAATGGCTTTGCCAGCATGTCTGCGGTTTCGACGGCCTTTCGTTCCGAACTGCTGATAATCGACGTGGTGCTCTGGAGTGATAGCGAATGGCTGATGCTTTCGGTTCGCGATCGGCCAATGTCCGAAAGGCCCCAGTCCGGCACTGCGACTGCCGGGTCCACGCGCACTTGTGGGTGCGAGAGATAACGCAACACATCTGCCAAGATGGTACTCCCTATTCCGTATCGTCCAGTTTACCAGTCAGATAATCGTCCGTTGTGCGGATTTTAGGCCGCTCGCCAGCCTGGAAAGGTGAGTTTTCACCGTGATATTGTGCTCTCACGCGGCAGTCATCGCACATCTGAATGAGCTTGGAATTGTCGGAATTCGTGTACATCCAGTGTTTGCCCTCAAGCTTCTCAACCACCTTGTTGATTGTGCTTTTAACGCCAAAGGGCTTGCTGCATTCGATACACTCGAACGGCTCTTCCTCATGCAGCATTTGCGGAATGATAGCTTGCTTGGAAAGGTTCAGTTGGGGCTTCAGAGAAATCGCGCTCTCCGGACACGTGCTTTTGCAGATGCCACACTGGAGACAGGCGCTTTCCTGAAAATTCACCGCCGGACGATCAGCATGGTCTGTCAGAGCACCCACTGGACACAGAGAAATACAGGACAGGCAAAGCGTACAAAGGTCTTTGTCAATTATGATGGCACCATAGGGCGCGCCTTGTGGCAATTCGATAGGCGCTTCGACTTCCGGCGACAAAGTTGCTGACGCAAGCCGGGTCACATCACGGCGGCTGCCAAGAGGCAGGATAGGTTCCACCTTGATCGACTCAATCGGACGATCATATAAAATGGCTTCCAGATCGTCCGGTGCCTGAGGGCGCAACAGACGCACTAAATCCGGATTGTGGCCACCACCTTCAAGAATGGCGCGCGCGATTTCGATTTCTGTTTCCGGCGCCGTCAGATCCGTTTTAGGCCCGATCAATACCAATGCTTCGGTGAAACCGACGCCCATAGCCGCAATTAACTCCGCATGTCCCACGCCCTCGACATTGGAGACGTCAACAGGAATAACATCCGCCGGTAAACCACGCCCAAAACGCGCAGAGAGGCGGATCATTTCACCACCATGTTCCTCGTCATGGAACAGAACGCGGGGCGATACCCCACCAGAGTCCCGAAACGTTTGTGAAAGGACACGCAAACGGCGGAACAGGTAATCAACCGAAGGATCATCATAGCTGGCGGCGCCAGAAGGGCAGACAGCTGCACAGGCGCCGCAGCCGGCACAGATATTTTCGTCTATGGAGACAACATCTCCTGCAGGCGTAATGGCACCCGTGGGGCAGATATTCAGACACTTGCTACAGCCGGTTTGCTGTGCCCGCGAATGGGCGCAGATCGACGGGTCGAAACGAATGTAAAGAGGTTTTTCAAACGTACCCACCATTTGCGACGCGTCGAAAATAGCGCGTTCAACACCCAGCTTGTCTTTTGGGTCAGCATGGAAATAGCCATCGCGTTTTTCCGGCGCAGGAAACAGCGGTGTTTGGCCTCTGATATCCAGTATAATATCGCACTGTGAACGGGCACCGTCTTTAGCCGCGAGAAACCCCGGATGGCCGCGCCCGGTGCGCTGCAGGGGAGCGTACTGATCAACAGTAACCTCAAATTTGCCAATTGTTCCACTGGCCTTTGAGATGTTTCCGATCGCAAGATCATAGCTGTTTACTGGACGCACAAAGTCCGGTGCTTCAGTCATAAGGCAGGTAACGGCCAACACATCAGAGAGACGTTTAGCCGCAGTCAGGGCTGTCTCATCAGCGCCGAGAATCAAACAAACCCCTCCAGAGGTCACATCCCTGGATGGCGTTTGCGGGCGCGGGACCGGGTGGCGCGGGCCTCCTGGTCGATGGCGTC
>CAZOCA010000011.1:2233-11857 GCA_964578105.1 uncultured Pararhizobium sp. | reverse complement strand
GCCTGTTTTGGAACAGCACTTTCGTCGTCTGTCCAGCCTGCACGGTCGCGAATATCAACCGTCTGCAAACGCTCGCTTGCACCAAGCTCCTCAGCAAGGTCTTCAAAGAAATCAGCCTCTTGGCGGCAGGCAATCGTTACATCGCCACCCTCTGACAGGGCATCAGTGGCCACCTGAACCTGGTCGGTGCACAAAAAACTGCACGCTGTTACACCTTCAACGCCCGCCGCTTTCCCCAGAATTTCCGGATTAAGCGCCATGGACCCAGCACAATCGCAGACCAGCAGTCGTTTTGTATCCGGCATTGATCAACCCCCACCACATCCAAATTTCGGATTGCATGCCATATTGCGGCGATACAATCTCCAGACTCGGATTTTTTTTGCAAATTTATATTTCTGCCAGCCTATAGTGATGTCGACGACATCGACAAGTGTCCTTTTGGGAGGGGTTCATGGAGACAAGCAAGATTACAATGCCGCTGGGCATCGTGATCCGCCGACAACCTGGTGTGACCCGGTGGGCCAAACATGTCTGGCGCGTCGTCGCCGTTTTGCCGGGAGCAGGTCCGGCTGATTGGACAGAACTAAGACGAGATGGTGATGTGGTGGAATTCCATGCAGCAACCGTCTCACTTGATCTGCATCGGGCTGATGCCGAGGCTTACATGGTATCGCTCAGCATGGAGCCGCCTACTGTATTTGTTGTTCTGCGCCATGATGATGATCCGCAATCACCACATGATTATGCAGTTCATACCGCCACAGCGTCGGCCTATGAGGCCCAGGATTATCAGGATAGCGGCGAGGAAATTGTCGAACCTGTACCGATGCCTGAGGGGCTGGTTGCCTGGGTCCGGTCGTTCACCGATGTTCATTTTGAGGAAGAAGAATTCAAAAAGCGCAAACGCCGCCGGTACTTTGAAGATTTGAAAGAGGACGGCATTGGTGATCCCAGAATTCGCCAGACCGCAGATGTGTATCGCACACCATCGCAGACCAAGCCGACGCAATCCGGTCCGGGTAAACCTAAGGAAACGCTGCATTGAGTGCTGATGACAAATATTCAGCTGATACTGTGTCCGGCCAGCGGGATTTCCTGTCCAGATGGTCGCAGAGAAAGGTGGAGGCAAAGCGGAAGTCCTCAGCCAACCAGGAACAGCTGCAGACTGAAGATCCGCAAGATTTAGCGGATGATGCGTCAACACAGCTTACTGCGGAAGAATTGGACTTGCTCAGCGACGAGCAATTATTGGACCATTTTGATCTGCCGGACCCTGACACTCTCAAGCAGGGCGATGATTTCACCGTCTTTATGAAATCCGCAATTCCTGCACGAATCAGAAATCTCGCCCTCAGAAAGCTTTGGCTCAGTAACCCGGTGCTGGCGAATGTGGATATGCTGGTGGACTACGGAGATGATTTCACCGATGCGGCCACAGTGATGCCCGGCATGAAGACAGCTTACCAGGTTGGCAAAGGGATCGTTCGCAAGATTGAGGAATTGGCAGACAGCGACGAATCGGGAGAAACCGAGAGTGTTGTGGCTGAGGCCAAAACCCATCCGGAAACGGAAGCTGATGACGATATTGAGTCAGATGACGAAAATCAAAGTCTTGAAACCAGTTTAGCGGAACCCCCGCATGAAGAGTCTCCAATAGACACTGCAAACCCGGAACTGGAACTTGTGGAGTTGGATGCCGAGGAAGTGTTGACCCCGGTCAGGCCGTTGAATCGCATGCGGTTCAACTTTGATGGATGACATCCCGAGTAAGGTTGATCCGTTGTGGAACAAGATCCCAGACTGCTATTATCTGAGGCGTCAAATGTCTGAAATGTTGCACCCTTTTGTCGCACCATTTTGTCGCAACACATTTGTTGGACAGAAAACCAGACCGGTGTTATTCTTGGTTTTGAATGTAACGTTCGACGTGCTCGGGGAGGGGTATGGCAACAGATCATGCAGCCAAGTTGGATAATGTCAGCGCCGAAGATTTGCTTCGGGCGGACATGTACGACTTTCTGAGTGCTTTTCTGGCTCGCCCACCTTCCGGAATTCTTCTCACACAATCTGCCAAGCTTGAAGGCGATGACAGCGAAATCGGCCGCGGCATAGCCGCCCTGGCGCGTTTGGCTGATGCTGTTGACCCAAGAGACGCACATAGCGAGTTCAATGCGCTCTTCATTGGATTGGGTCGTGGCGAATTGTTGCCCCATGGCAGTTATTACCTGACAGGCTTTCTGAACGAAAAACCGCTGGCCAGACTGCGTGCAGATATGGCGCGCCTTGGTATCGAGCGTGAGGAAAACGTCTACGAGCCGGAAGACAACATAGCTTCGGTTTGTGAAATGATGTCTGGCCTCATTCGCGGCCGCTTTGGCGCACCCGCAACCATATCTGAACAAAAAGAATTCTTCGAAGCGCATCTGGCCCCTTGGGTAGAGTTGTTCTTCAAGGATCTGGAAGCCGCTGAAACCTCAGTGCTCTATGCGCCAATCGGTACGATTGGCCGGGCTTTCACGAGCATTGAACAAAACGGATTTCGGATGGAAGGCTAAGCCCTTCAAACGACGGGCCGCACAAGCGGTCGGAAAAGGAGAGGAAATGAGCGAAAAAGCCACAACCGCAAGTCGGCGGGATTTTCTGAAACTTGCAGGAGCTGGTGCGCCAGTTGCCGCAGTGGCAGTGATCACAGGCGGCACGGAAGCGGAAGCAGCTGAACCAATAACCGGTGAAGGTTTGCGCAAGACGGAGCATGTGCAGAAATATCTGGATTCGGCACGCTTCTAACGAAAGTCGGGAAAGATCATATCCGGGGGACGGTTGCGTGACGCCCAGACCCTTCATGATTGGACCCAGTTGGTTCGTTTAAGACCAACAAAGAAACCGGGCCTAAAGGCCTATTTGGAGGAAAACCTATGCTTAGGAAAAAGACGAACGGGATTGCGCGACGCTCCCGTGACGAGTCGGTCCTTTCCCGTGCAGCATCAACTTCAGTTGATCGGCGTGGATTTTTGCGTGGATCCGGTCTGGCTATTGGCGGACTGGCAGCGTTGACAGCAACAGGCGGTACAGTGCGCAAGGCGGAAGCCCAGGGCGCGGCCAGCGGTAATGTCAAAAACATCAAATCAGTTTGTACACACTGTTCGGTCGGTTGCACCGTGGTTGCCGAGGTCGATAATGGTGTGTGGGTCGGGCAGGAGCCTGGCTGGGACAGCCCGTTCAATCTGGGTGCCCATTGTGCAAAAGGCGCGGCAGTGCGTGAACACGCGCATGGCGAACGCCGCCTGAAATATCCCATGAAGCTCGTCAATGGCGAGTGGACCCGTTTGAGTTGGGACGACGCCATCAATGAAATTGGCGACGGCATGATGAAAATGCGCGAAGAAAGCGGTCCGGATTCCGTGTACTGGCTGGGTTCAGCCAAACACAGCAATGAGCAGGCCTATCTGTTCCGCAAATTTGCTGGTTATTGGGGCACCAATAATGTGGATCATCAGGCGCGTATTTGTCATTCGACCACAGTTGCCGGTGTTGCAAACACCTGGGGCTATGGCGCTATGACCAATAGCTACAATGATATTCATAACTCCAAAGCGATCTTCATTATCGGCGGCAATCCCGCAGAAGCGCACCCCGTTTCATTGCTGCACGTTCTGCGTGCCAAGGAACAGAACAACGCGCCTTTGATCGTCTGCGACCCGCGCTTCACACGCACCGCAGCGCATGCCGATGAGTATGTTCGCTTCCGTCCAGGCTCCGACATTGGTCTGGTGTGGGGGCTTCTGTGGCACATTTTCGAAAATGGCTGGGAAGACAAGGAATTCATCCGCACGCGTGTCTGGGGTATGGACCAGATCAAGGAAGAAGTGGCCAATTGGACGCCGGAAGAAGTTGAGCGGGTAACAGGTGTTCCCGGGTCTCAAATGCGCCGGGTTGCCAGAACATTGGTCAACAATCGTCCTGGAACAGTCATCTGGTGTATGGGTGGCACTCAGCACACCAATGGCAATAACAACACCCGCGCATACTGCATTCTGCAATTGGCACTGGGTAATATGGGCACATCCGGTGGTGGCACTAATATTTTCCGCGGCCATGACAATGTTCAAGGTGCAACGGATCTTGGTGTTCTATCGCACACACTGCCGGGCTATTATGGCCTTGCCATGGGCTCCTGGGCTCACTGGGCGCGCGTATGGGGCGAAGATCTGGACTGGATCAAAGGCCAATTTGCGACCATCAAAGGCGCAGATGGCAAAGACAAGAACCTGATGACATCAACCGGTATACCGGTCTCTCGCTGGATTGACGGTGTGCTGGAGGATGTCGACAATATAGATCAGGACACAAATGTCCGGGCGATGGTTCTGTGGGGCCATGCGCCCAACTCTCAGACCCGTATGGTTGAAATGAAAACAGCCATGGAAAAGCTCGACATGCTGGTCGTGGTGGATCCATATCCGACAGTCTCTGCCGTTTTGTCTGACCGCAAGGATGGTGTCTATCTGCTGCCAGCCTGTACCCAGTTCGAAACACGTGGTTCAGTCACTGCTTCAAACCGGTCGATCCAATGGCGCGACAAGGTGGTTGATCCGCTTTACGAAAGCCTGCCGGATCACACGATCATCGCGAAATTCGCCAAGAAATTTGGTTGGGCTGATCGCTTCTTCCGGAACATTGAGCTGGAAGGTGATGAGCCTGTTGTTGAAGATGTCACGCGCGAGTTTAACCGTGGCATGTGGACTGTTGGTTATACCGGCCAGTCTCCAGAGCGTATCAAGCTTCATATGGCCAATCAGCACACCTTCCATCGCACTACGTTGCAAGCGGTTGGTGGCCCGGCTGATGGTGACTATTACGGATTGCCTTGGCCTTGCTGGGGTACTGCGGAAATGGGCCATCCCGGAACGCCAAATCTGTACGATATGTCCAAGCGCGTCAGCGAAGGCGGCCTGACTTTCCGGGCACGTTTCGGTGTTGAGCGTGACGGGGACAATCTGTTGGCAGAAGGCGTTTACTCGCTGGATTCCGAGATTCAGGATGGTTATCCCGAATTCACGATGGCGATGCTCAAAGAACTCGGCTGGGATGGTGATCTCACTGCAGAAGAGAGTACTGCCATTGAAGCGGTTGCCGGAGACAAGACAAATTGGAAAACCGATTTGTCCGGCGGGATTCAGCGTGTGGCGATCAAGCACGAATGTGCGCCATTCGGGAATGCCAAGGCCCGTGCTGTAGTCTGGACCTTCCCGGATCCAGTGCCGGTTCATCGTGAACCGCTCTATACAAATCGTCGTGATCTGGTTGAAGACTATCCAACCTATGAGGATCGCAAGTTCTATCGTCTGCCGACGCTTTATGCGTCGATCCAGAAGCAGGACTTCTCGAAAGATTATCCGATCATTCTGACCTCTGGTCGATTGGTTGAATATGAAGGCGGTGGTGATGAAAGCAGGTCCAACCCATGGTTGGCCGAATTGCAGCAGGACATGTTTGTTGAAATCAATCCGCGTGATGCCAATGATCTTGGTATCAGGGATGGTAAACAGGTCTGGGTCGAAGGCCCTGAAGGCGGCAAGGTAAAGGTCATGGCGATGATTACGGAGCGTGTTGGCTCCGGGGTTGCGTTCATGCCATTCCACTTTGGCGGTCATTTCCAGGGAGAAGACCAACGAAGCAAATACCCAAAAGGCGCTGATCCTTATGTGCTCGGCGAATCCACAAACACAGCTCAGACTTACGGCTATGACTCGGTCACTCAAATGCAAGAGACCAAGGCAACGCTCTGTAAGATCTGGTCGGCATAGGGGAGAATAGATTATGGCACTTGGAGGACAGGCTCGAGCCAAATTCCTTTGCGACGCGGAACGCTGCATTGAATGCAACGCCTGCGTCACCGCCTGCAAAAACGAGCATGAGGTGCCTTGGGGCATCAACCGCCGTCGTGTGGTGACCATCAATGATGGCAGCCCCGGCGAACGGTCGATCTCTGTCGCCTGTATGCATTGCTCTGATGCACCATGTATGGCTGTCTGCCCGGTTGATTGTTTCTACCAGACAGAAGATGGCATCGTGCTGCACTCAAAAGATCTGTGCATCGGGTGTGGTTATTGCTTCTATGCGTGTCCGTTTGGCGCGCCGCAATTCCCGCAAGCCGGCAATTTCGGTTCCCGTGGCAAAATGGACAAATGTACATTCTGCGCAGGTGGCCCGGAAGAGACCCATTCCACGGTCGAGTTCCAGAAATACGGACGTAACCGTATTGCAGAAGGCAAATTGCCGATCTGTGCGGAAATGTGCTCAACCAAGGCGTTGCTTGCAGGTGATGGCGATGACGTATCCGCGATTTATCGCGAGCGCGTTGTGGCCCGCGGCTTCGGCTCCGGCGCCTGGGGTTGGGGTACAGCATACGGCCAGAAGGGCAACTGAACACAGTTTGCCCGACTTCCGATCAGCCGGTCTCAGATCAGCAGATCATTGACCTTGGCAATTATTGGAGACGGGCCGCTAGATGCGGCCCGTTTTCGTCTGCCCTAACACCGAGATAAATATCTGTGCTTTGGGGCGTGTTTTTTTGAAATTTACAAGCATCCGTTTAGAAGGACAAAGCCATCATGTTCGCATTAGATTTGGCAAAAGTGATAAGGGCGACTTCACAAAGTCTGGCACTCGCTGTCCTTCTGGTTATCGGATCTCTGCTTGTGGCCAGTTCCGGATTTGCTCAGGACAGTGATGCAGCAGCAGATCAATCGGAAACTGCCGATCCTCAGGACGCACGGTCCAGCACAGGGGGCGCTCAAACCCTTGAAGATGTTCTGCGCCGTCAGCGCGGAGAGCCTGTTGATGACGCGTTTCGTCGTTCCCAAACCGGCGCCGCAGCGAATGCAGATGCTATTTCTTCTCAACTGGGTGTCAGAGGGGCTGCCTCTGACTCGGATATCTATCGACAATTGAGGTTCGGGACCGGCGATATCACGGTCTCAACCGGCAAGCCTGTAGACCGCATCCTTATTCAGGATGGCGGCATGCGTTGGCTCGAATGGCGTCAGGGTCCTTTGGCCACCTATGGCGCTTATGCATTGGGTGGCACGATCGTGCTGCTGGCCCTGTTCTATCTTCTGCGCGGGCGCATCCAGATTGAACATGGCTTGTCCGGCGTCCTGATGCAGCGTTTTTCCGGGATTGAACGTTTTGGACACTGGCTGTTGGCTGTTTCATTCATTTTGCTGGCCCTGACAGGGTTATGGTTGCTGTTCGGCAGAATCGTGTTGATAGAATGGTTCGGAGCGGAGCTTTATTCGCAAATCGCCAGTGCCGGCAAATGGGTGCACAACAATGTGGCCTGGGCCTTTATTGCAGGACTGATCCTGATTTTCTTCCAGTGGGTCTTTCAGAATATTCCCAACCGGCATGACCTCGTCTGGTTGCTGAAGGGCGGTGGCATTTTCGTGAAAGGCGTTCATCCGCCTTCCAAAAAATTTAACGCTGGCCAGAAGATCATTTTCTGGAGCGTCATTTTACTGGGTGCATCTGTGTCAGCCTCCGGAATATCGCTGCTGTTTCCATTTGAATTCCCAATGTTTGCAGCGACATTTGCAAAGATCAATGAACTTGCGCCCCTGATAGGGCTGGAGTCCAATCTACCCACAGAGTTGCAGCTTCATGAGGAGATGCAATACGCCCAACTTTGGCACACCATTATTGCCTTCGCGATGACCGTCATCATTCTTGCCCATATCTATATTGGTTCGGTCGGCATGCAGGGCGCTTTCGCCGCTATGGGATCCGGCAAAGTGGACAAAAACTGGGCCAAGGAACATCACAATCTGTGGGTCGAAAAGGTGGAAGCGGAAGAGGCGAAAAAGAACCCCAAGCCCACCAAGCCTGATGACCCTGCTCAAACACCACAGCCTGCTGAATAGTCATGAGGCTGTCAGCCAACAAGGTGAAAGCCTTGGCAGCAGCCGGTTACCTGCTAACCGCAAGCCTGGCAGCGGCAAATGACGGGTTCGAACGTCTCAGCGGCCATGGCGGTCCGATCATGGGTGTGGCTGCAGCAAAAGACACGAACGTAAAGCTCAGCGCCAGCTTCGATTATTCGGTCGGGTACTGGACTGATGGCGAGCCGACATGGCTTGAAGGTCACAAGGCTGCGGTTAACAGCGTTGCATTTCTGGGAAATGACCGCGCAGTGTCTGGTGGCGATGACTTTACGCTGATCCTTTGGGATCTGCGATCTGCAAAAATGCTGCAGCGGCTTGAAGGCCACACGGCAAAAATCATGTCCGTAACCGTGTCAGCAGACACCACGCTCATTGCGTCCGCAAGCTGGGACAGCCGCATTGGCCTGTGGGATGCCGACAGCGGCGAGTTGCGCACATGGCTGACAGGCCACAAAAGCGGTGTGAATGATGTTGCCTTCAGCAAGGATGGCACGCTTTTGTATTCCGCTTCGATGGATGGAACGATCAGAAGCTGGAATGTTGCTGATGGCAGTCCGGAACGGGTTGAGGTCAATCATGGCTTCGGCGTAAATCGGCTTGTGGTCAATGACGGCGAGGGCTGGCTGGCCTACGGAAGCCTGGATGGTGGTACAAGGGTCATCGACGTCAATAATGGTGACGTGATTGCTGACGTGACACTTGAACGCCGCCCAATCTTGTCGCTGGCCCTCAATTCTGACGCAAGCCGCCTCTCTGTTGGTGACGGTGATGGTTACATAATGGTCCTTGATACCAAAGATTGGTCCGTCGCCCGTGATTTTCGGGCAGCAAAATCAGGACCGGTCTGGGCCTTGGCTTACACTCATGATGGACGTCTCCTGTCCGGTGGACTGGATGAAGCCGTAACGGTCTGGCCGGAAGAGGGGCGTGTCGCTGCGCAAGGCGCGGACCAGCAGCCGTTCCATCGCCCGCCAAATGAAATGGAAAACGGTGAGCGGCAATTCGTCCGCAAATGTTCCATCTGCCACAGTCTGGGTGCAGACGTGAACAGGCAGGCAGGTCCGCCGCTTGGCGGCGTGTTTGGTCGCCTGGCTGGAACCGTGGAAGGGTATAATTATTCCTCAGCGCTGACCGGTAATGAGCTCATCTGGAATGACGACACCATCAATGCATTATTTGATGTGGGGCCTGATGAATTGACCCCGGGCTCAAAAATGCCGATGCAGAGAATTACCGATGCGCAGGATCGCCTTGATCTGGTAGAGTATCTGAAAAGAGCGACTGATCTGGATGCTTCGGACGCCAATTCAAACAGCCAAAATGGTCAGCTCGAGGCTGAATAATCCAATGATGAGAGGAATTTAGAACATGCGTGCGTTTCTTTGTGCAATTGTTGCGATTGCCGGAATTGCAATCCTGTTTGATTACGGACTGCCAAGGGTTGATATTCCCGGCGTAGAAAGTGGCGACAACGATTCTGTGCGACTGGATGATTAGTTGGGCAGAATAAGCTGAATAAAACAGTTCATTGGCCTCTGTTCGGAAAACAGCATGACAGAACCTCAATTCCTCACGACCAAAGAGCTTGCCGATATTTTGCGCGTGAAGGAGCGTAAGGTCTACGATCTTGCAAGCGCTGGGGAAATTCCCTGTCGTCGCATTACTGGCAAGCTGCTCT
>CAZOCA010000011.1:0-2133 GCA_964578105.1 uncultured Pararhizobium sp. | reverse complement strand
GATCTTGCAAGCGCTGGGGAAATTCCCTGTCGTCGCATTACTGGCAAGCTGCTCTTTCCCAAATCCGAAGTCGATGCGTGGTTAAGCGGTGCCAAACCGGCGAGCCCAGTACAAAGCAAAATACTACCTCATATCATTGCAGGCAGTCACGACCCGTTGCTGGATTGGGCGATCCGTGAAAGTGGGTGTGGTCTTGCGACTTTTTTCGACGGCAGTATGGATGGGCTTGACCAACTGAAATCCGGCCAGGCCATGGCCGCCGGAGTGCATCTGGTGGAAGACAGCGGCCAAGAGTGGAACCTGTCATTCGTGCAGGATGCATTTTCTGAGGAGCCGATGGTTCTGATGGAATGGGCCAGGCGTGAGCAGGGGCTTATCCTGTCTGCCAAACTGGCTTCAATTGCATCTCTTGCAGAGTTGAAAGGCAGACGGATTGCGCAACGACAACCAGCATCAGGCGCAGGGCGGTTATTCCTGCACGAACTGAAAGCCAAAGGCATCAAGCCGCAGGACTTTGAGTTGCTTCCAGATTATGCCCGGACAGAAACAGATGCGGCCCTGACCGTTGTATCCGGCAAGGCCGACGCGGCCCCCGGGCTTTCGGGTCTGGCCAGACAATTTGACCTTGGCTTTCTGCCAATTGCAACGGAACGCTACGATCTGCTGATAGATCGCCGCTCATGGTTTGAGCCGCCCATGCAGGCTCTTCTTCAGTTTTGCCGATCTCCCGAATTTCAACAACACGCCGAAGACATTGGCGGGTATGATTTATCCGGCCATGGCAAAATACACTGGAATGGCGTTTAGCCGCTGCTTCTAATTGGCATTTGGGAAAAACAATTGTTGCCCATCGCGCTGGTAGGCGGCAATGGCATCCTGGCCATCTGATGATAGAATCCAGTCGATAAACTGACCTGCCAAATCGGTTTTCACATTCGGACAGCGATCCGGGTTGATATCCACAATTCCATATTGATTGAACATGGCCGGATCACCTTCCACGGCTATTGTGTGGTTTGCCTTGTTGCCAAATGCGATCCATGTGGCGCGATCTGTCATCACATAGGCATCCATACCAATGCCGACATTCAGCGTAGCGCCCATGCCGGAGCCGGTTTCTCGATACCAGCTTCCACTGGCCGCAGGCCCATCAATACCGGCACTGTTCCAAAGGCTGAGTTCTTTCTTATGGGTGCCACTGTCATCACCGCGTGAAGCAAAGGCAGCTTTGGTTTCAGCAATCTTTTGCAGGGCGGTGGCTACATTACCGCTGCCGGAAATGCTTGCAGGATCAGAAGCCGGGCCCACAATCACGAAATCATTATACATGACGTCGGATCGGGTCAGGCCGTATCCGTCAGCGACGAATTTTTCCTCCGATGATTTGGCATGAACCAGAAGCACATCACCATCGCAATTTGTTGCGTTCTTGATGGCCTGTCCTGTGCCAACCGCGACAACACGAACTTCAATTCCAGACATCTCCTTAAACTGGAGCAGAAGCGTATCATAGAGCCCGGAATTCTGGGTCGAGGTGGTCGATTGAACAATTATGAAATCATCAGCCGAGGCTGCCCCCAACAAAGCAGTTTGTCCCAGAAGGCAAAGCCCGGTCAGATTGCGAAAATACCTGTTCATTTAGATCTCCCAATATGTGTTCAAACCAGCAATTCACCCTTCAGATATGCCATGGCTTCTAGCGATTGCGGCTCTGTAAAGAATGTCTCAGCAGGTGAGTGCTCATGTGCAAACCCTTGATGCAAAAAGACCACATCAGAGGCCAGTCGTTTGGCCTGTCCGATATCATGCGTAACAAATACGATCTTGGTTCCACGATTGCTGGCCTGCAGAACCAGCTTTTCAATGGCTTGCGTCGCCTGAGGATCGAGGCTCGCAGTGGGCTCGTCCAGCAGCAGCAATTTGGGTTGGGCCGCAAGCGCCCGAACAAGTGCCAGGCGTTGCTGCTCACCGCCGGACAGCAATCTGGCAGGCGAACTGGACAAGTGCTCCAGATCAGCCAACTGCAACAATTCAGCAAGTCGCCTGGGGCGTTCTTTGCGGTTCACGCCATGTAATTTTAGCGCGTGGGTCAAATTCCCTTTAACAGACCGTCGTAACATCACCGGTTTTTGG
>CAZOCA010000010.1:0-16239 GCA_964578105.1 uncultured Pararhizobium sp. | reverse complement strand
TTCTGGGCGTTCAACTTGCTTTGGGGTTTTGGTCGTTATCGATTCAAATCCATGTTGAAATCAGTCGGGTACAAATGTCCAGAAAAACCATGTGACATTTGTCGTATGGAACCCGAAGTGGTGTCTGTTTCCAAATGTCGCAGCACAATTGGCTGAATTGTCTGGATATGTCGTGCAGCCGGTTGACCATACGTCATGGATTCGTGTTAATCTATGGTTAACAAGCGGTGCAGGGGGTGCATTGGCAAGGGTGTCAAGTTGCGTAAATTTACTCTTTTTCTGGTCGCGTTCTATTTTTGTGTTTCTGGTGTCCATGCCCAGTCCAATGAGACTGTTGCCTACGTGCAGGAAGCTCTTCAGGAATTAGGGTATGATCCGGGAACCGCAGATGGATCCTGGGGGCGGAGAACCCGAAAGGCGCTGAACGAATATCGCGCCACGCTTAACCTTCCTGAAATGGAAGATGTAACCGGCTCATCGCTTTACAGCCTTCATCGATCAGTTGCCGCCGGACAGACTTTGCCGAATCCCGGGCGCGTTCTGGAAGGGTTGGGTGACCGTGCTGCCTATCTTCAGCAACGGGGCGTCGTGCGCGAGCGGCACTGCAACAACAGGCTGAATTTGCGCTCTATTGGGGCGAATTGGACCCCTGTGACGCGCTTTTCTGAAACCGATGTCTCATTTGCGGCGCCGTCACCCTTCGGTGCTGAAAACTGGTCCTGGACGATTGCCGAAGGCTTGTCTGTTGCTTCAGCGAATTGCATTGCTGGCGACACGGCCCAGTGCGATGTCTTGTGGTCCTATTTGAAGAAATGGCCGACGGCGAATGGTCTGAGTACCGCAGCCAAGAAGGTTGAAAACTCCGAAAAGTTCAACCGCACTGCCTATCTTGCCAATACGGTTCTGCAGCCAATGGTGTTGGCCACCGCTGTGGTGGTTGAAACGCAGAATCCTCCGCTGGAAGAACTCGCCCCTTTTCTTGACTGGTTGTATGGGCGGGTCAATCAGTACTATTTCATCTCTGACAAAAACACGCTGGTGGGGGATACGGACAATACGCTGGCCCGGCACGAGGCGCTTGCAGCTGTTTTGCCAAGCATGACGCTGGGTGCGTTCATTGGCGATGTTGAGTTGTTTGAGCGCGGCTTTCCGCAATTTGAAGCTGCTTTGTTGAGCCAAAGGCCAGATGGCAGCTTTCCCACAGCGACCAAACGCGGCTCTCTTGCGCTGCATTATTCCGGACTACAATTGTCCTATCTGTTTGCCATCGCCGAAATTGCAAAATCTCAGGATTTCGATCTTTATGAAGTGCAGTGGCCAAAGGGGCAGGATCTGCACAGGGCTATCACCTATATGCTGCGTGGCTGGTCGAATTGGGGCAAGCATGTGCTGAAATATGCCAGTGAAAATGCAGATGCACCGATGACGCCCAGCAGTGCGGCGATAGAGAAGTTTACTTACGGTTTTGGATGGCTGCCCGTCTATGCGCGCCGCTTTGAAAACCATCCGAACCTGTCTTTGATGAACGGCGTGTCGATTGATCCTGTGGTGTGTTCGCCGGCGCATATTGCCGAAGGCCGGGTTGACAGGGCCTGGTGCGCGCAGGCTGGCCCGCCGCCACTGACGCTGCGGGCCATGTTGCTGGACAATACATCCAAAGTTGCCGTCTTCAATCCGGCTATGGGTTTCAATTCAGGGTGCTTCCTCTCTAGCGCTGAAGATTTGTTCTGAGTTCAGTGCCCCATTGCTTCGGCTAGTAGACTTCCCCAACAGGCTGATAGCGTTTAAGGTTTGGAATACTGGTCGCATCCAGTTTTGCAGTTGACCAAACTCAACAAACTGCAAGGGGGAAAATGTGAAGACGCAGGTCGTCATCATTGGCGGTGGGCCTTCCGGATTGTTGCTGTCGCAGCTGTTGCATCTGGCGGGTGTGGACAGCATTGTTCTTGAGCGCAAAAGCAGGGCATATGTCCTGTCCAGAATTCGCGCGGGCGTGCTTGAGCAAGGGACCTGCGATCTGATGCGTGCTGCAAAATCTGGCGCGCGGATGGACCGGCAAGGGAAAACCCATACCGGATTTCTGATGGCCTTTGGTGGTAAAACTGCGCGGATTGATCTGGAAGGTCTGACAGGTGGCAAGACGGTTCTGGTCTATGGTCAAACTGAATTGACGCGGGATCTTTATGAAGCGCGCGATCAGTTGAATGGTACAATCCTGCACGAAGTTGATGATGTTGAGCTGAACAATTTAACCGGTGAAACACCGTTCGTCACGTTTTCGCACAATGGTGAAACGCAGCGCATCGACTGTGATTTTGTTGCTGGATGTGACGGGTTTCACGGTGTCAGTCGTCGCTCGATCCCGGACACTGTTCGTAATGAATATGAAAAAATCTGCCCTTTTGCCTGGATAGGCGTCCTGTCGGAAACCCGCCCGGCTGGCGAAGAGATCATCTATTCCAGATCTCAGGCCGGCTTTGCGCTTTGCTCGATGCGTTCTGACACGCTCAGCCGCTATTACCTTCAGTGCCCGGTAACGGATACGCTGGAACAGTGGTCGGACGACCGGTTTTGGAGCGCGTTAAGCGCGCGTCTGCCCGCTTCGATCGCAGATCAGCTGGATACAGGGCCGTCTATCGAAAAAAACATGGCACCCCTGCGGGCCTTTATTTCAGAGCCGATGCGTTATGGACGTCTGTTTCTGGCCGGGGATGCAGCTCATATAGTGCCTCCGACAGGCGCAAAGGGGCTCAATCTTGCAGCCTCGGATATCTTCTATCTCAGCAATGCTGTGATTGAGTTCTATAAATCGGGCTCGGAAACCGGGCTTGACGCCTATTCTCAAAAAGCCCTGGCTCGGGTCTGGAAAGCCTCTCGCTTTTCCTGGTTTATGACCAAGATGCTGCATAATTTTGAAGGGCCTGACAGTTTTGATGATCGCCTGCAAGATGCGCAGCTTGACTATATGAGCCGTTCCAAAGCGCAACAGACTGCCATTGCCGAAAACTATGTCGGTCTGCCTTATTAATCCGGAACATCGCAGAAATGTTGGGTCTGATATGGGCCAGCTTCATCTGGCACTCGCCTATGGTTGATAGTTCCTTAACAGGCTTAATCCATAAAATTTGTTGCGTTAAGTAAGCATTAACCTTTAATCTCTACCTTAGGATGTGTTCGGTACGTTCCGAACAATCAGATGGTCACTCCCCCATCTGATTGGACGCCTCCCTGTTAGACTTACAGAGCCGCTCCCTCCCGCGGCTCTTTTTTTGCGCTCATTTTTATAATCCGGGTATTCAAAAGCTGCGATTTCGGGCGTGCATGTGGATATTAACGAAGAACCAACTCAATCAGACCGGCAGCTTGCATGGCGGGTCCGGTCATCTCATAGTTCCTTTTTGACACTTATCTGCCTATCATGATCATGATAGTGGGTTCCGGGTCGAATCCACCACACGTGAGCAACAGATCATGACGCGCAACGACCAGACGCCATATGCGGGCAATGCTATTGCCATTGCGTCCCGCTTAGCGGAACGGGAGGGCTTTTTGGCCCTGTTCAATAATGGCATGCGCCTGATTGAAGAGACGGCTTCCTACCTCGATGGCCCTGGACGCGATGAGTCAAAGGTCTTGTCGCGGCTTGGCTCGGTCGCCTATGCCAGCGAATCCATGCGTCTGACGACCCGGTTGATGCAAATTGCATCCTGGCTGCTGCTGCAGCGCGCCGTCAATGATGGTGAAATGACAGATGGGCAAGGCCGGGATGAGAAAGCAAAAGTGCGCCTGGGCGGTCTTCAGCCCTCTCGCGCCGGATCTGGCTGGGAAGAACTGCCGGATCAATTGAAAGATCTGATTGATCGCTCCGCACGGCTGGAGGAACGGGTTCGACATCTGGATGTTGGCCTGGGCGGCGAATCGTTTGGCGCGACAACACCTGCAGCGCAGTCCGGCACCAAAGACGCACTGGCCGACCAGATGGCCCGCTTAAGCGCTGCATTCAAGACACAGGACGATCTCTGACTTCAAATATTGCGCTCAGGACTTACGCACAGGCGATGTCCAAGCCATGAAAAGTCCAAGCCATGAAAAAACCCGCCGGGACCAAAAGTCCCGAGCGGGTTCTTAAATTCTGAAACCAGAATTGGCAGTTCTTATTTCCCGATGAAACCGGCAAATTTGTTGTTGAAGCGGGACAGACGTCCGCCACGGTCAAGCAGTTGCTGACCACCACCGGTCCAGGCCGGATGGGATGTCGGGTCGATATCAAGGCGCATTGTGTCGCCTTCTGCGCCCCAGGTCGAGCGGGTCGTGTATTCAGTTCCGTCAGTCATCACAACGTTAATCGTGTGGTAATCGGGATGTATATCAGCTTTCATGAGCTTCAAACTCCAATGGTGTCCCGGGGTCTCCCGAAGACGTGTCTTAAGGGCAGGCATTGCTGCTTTCACAGCATACCGCAAACAAAAAACCGGGCATGACGCCCGATCCGTGTAAACTCGCCGTTCCTATAGGCCAATGTGGTGGTCTTTCGCAAGCTGAAATGACGACAATCGACGCAGTTCATCCTTTTAGAGCCCGCGATTGCGGATTTTAGCTCTTATATGTGGTCCAAATCATACTCACATGAGGGTTGTGCTTGCCATTGAATGCCATTCGTTGGAAAAGGCATTACATATTCCACCTGTTGAATGAGCCGCGATGAACGATCAGACAACGCATACTATTGCCCAAGGGGCAGATGTCCCAGCTCGGGCCTCCAATACGCTTGAATTGCAGGCTGAGGCCAAGGGCCGTGTCGGCTCTCTTGCTATGGTTTGGCCCTATTTGAAAATCTATCGCAAGCGTGTGGGCATGGCTGTGGTGGCCCTGACGGCTGCTGCCGCGGCGACACTGGCCGTTCCTATGGCTGTGCGGCGCATGATTGATTTCGGGTTTGACCCGGAAAACAATACGTTGATTGATCAGTATTTCGGTATGTTGGTTGTTCTGGTCGGATTTCTGGCTGCTGCCAGTGCGGCCCGCTTCTACTTCGTGTCCTGGCTTGGTGAACGCGTTGTCAGTGATATCAGGCGCGACGTGTTTGCCCATGTCATGCGTTTGCACGCAGCGTTCTTTGATGGAGCCAAATCCGGGGAAATTATCTCACGGCTAACCGCTGACACAACGCAGATCAAATCTGTCGTGGGGTCGAGCATATCCATTGCCTTGCGCAATCTGTTTTTGTTTATTGGCGCGGTGGTGATGATGGTCATTACCAGCCCGAAACTGTCTCTCCTGGTGCTGGCCGCTATCCCGCTGGTGGTGCTGCCAATGGTGGCTTTCGGACGAAATGTGCGCAAACGTTCCCGTGCTGCGCAAGATACATTGGCCGATGCAACAGCCTATGCATCCGAAGCCATTGGCGCGGTGCGCACACTGCAGAATTTTACCGCTGAAAAGAGCGCATCAGCCCGCTTTGCCGGAGCAGTGGACGAGGCTTTTGATGCAGCCCGCGCGGCGGTTGGCGCGCGAGCGGCCTTGACAGCATTTGCGATCTTTACAGTGTTTGCCAGTGTGGTTGCGGTGTTGTGGTATGGCTCTCTTGATATGCTGGCCGGCAATATTTCGCCGGGGTCCCTGTCGCAATTCGTGCTCTATTCAGTGTTTGCTGCGGGGTCTTTGGGGGCCCTGTCCCAGGTATGGGGCGAGGTGGCTCAGGCTGCCGGTGCAGCCGAGCGGCTTGGAGAATTGTTGGCCATTGACCGGGTCATTGCAGCACCTGCCAATCCAGCCGTTCTGGACAATGTTACGGGCGCTGTTTCCTTTCAGGATGTCTCATTTTCCTATCCCGGCGCGCCAGATGCGCCTATTTTGCACAATGTCACGATTGATATTGCCCCCGGTGAAACGGTGGCGCTTGTCGGTCCGTCCGGTGCGGGCAAATCGACCCTGTTTTCCCTGCTGACCCGAGCTTATGATACGACCGGTGGTAAGGTGTTGCTGGATGGAACGGAAATCCGAACGCTTGAACCAGAGGAATTGCGGAAACATCTGTCGATCGTCCCGCAGGAAACCGTGATATTTGGTGCCTCCATCGCCGAGAATATTGGCCTTGGCAACCCCCAAGCCGGGCGTGATGCTATTGAGGCGGCTGCCAAAGCTGCACGCGCCGATGAATTTATCATCAAGATCGCTGGTGGCTATGATGCGGTGGTGGGCGAGCGCGGCATTACTTTGTCGGGCGGCCAGCGCCAGCGCATTGCGATTGCTCGCGCTATCCTGAAGGACGCCCCTGTGCTGTTGCTGGATGAGGCCACCAGTTCACTGGATGCCGAGAGCGAAACACTGGTTCAGCATGCGCTGGAGCAGTTGATGGAAGGACGTACAACGCTGGTAATCGCGCATCGCCTGGCCACAATTCTGAAAGCGGATCGCATTCTGGTTATGGAAGCGGGACGTATTGTGGAAAGCGGCACGCATGAATCTCTGCAAAAGCAGGGCGGGCTGTATGCACGTCTTGCAGATTTACAATTTCAGGTTCGTACAGCTGCGGAATAGACCTGATTTCAGACAACTGGCAGATCGTCGCCGTAATTCACATGCGGTGCACAGACGGGCTCAAGACGCAGGCCCTTGCGGACACCATCTGTGAGCCTATGCCAGCCAAGACTGCTCCAGGACCAACGCCACAAATCTGCGCGCTCGGCCTGATCAATCACCAGAACGCCGGGCAGCGAGAATTGATCTGAATCTGATCCCCCAAGACCAAGATAGCGTGCATGCATGGCCACGAAGGTAAGTTGCCACAAAGACCGGACCGGCGTGTAGCGACCGTCACCTGTCTGACTGGCATATTGCACGCAGAAGGGTTTTCCATCGGCCACCTGCTCAGCCTGATAGAGGACATAAGTGGCCGTGCCAAATAATATGGCAGGGCTCAAAACCGCAAGCATCAGGACAAAGCGAAGGATTACCGGTCCGGCCCTGAGCCCGGTATCGTGTGACACGGGAGACTGAGACACATCAGCGCTCCGTCAGTTTCAGCTCAATACGTCGGTTTCTTGCCAATGCCTCCGGCGAGTCGCCCGGATCGATGGGCTGGAACTCGCCAAAACCAGCTGCCAGCAGCCTGTCGGGCGGGACACCTTGCGACGCCAGAAATTCAACGACCGAAATGGACCGGGCCGATGACAGCTCCCAGTTGCTGTTAAAGCGCTCGCCGCTGACCGGTCTTGCATCGGTATGGCCGTCAACCCGAAGGACCCAGTTGATCTCATCGGGGATTTGAGCACGCAACTGGATGATGGCATCGGCCAGTTTGCGCATTTCTTCCACACCTTCAGGTGACAATTCATTGGCACCGGAGGCAAACAGAACTTCTGACTGGAATACAAACCGGTCACCAACGACACGGATATCAGACCGGTCGCTGAGGATTTCGCGCAGGCGACCAAAAAAGTCAGATCGATAACGCGACAATTCCTGCACTCGTTGGGCCAGGGCGACATTCAGGCGGCTGCCAAGATCTGTGATTCTTGTCTGGCTTTCCCGGTCGCGATCTTCAGAGGCATCAAGGGCCGTTTCCAAAGAGGCAATCTGGCGGCGCAAGGCTGCAAGCTGCTGGTTGAGAAGATCGACCTGAGACTGAGCCCGAGCGCTGAGCCTGCGTTCCTCATCCAGATCTGCAGTGGCCTGATCCAGCGCTGAATCCCGTTCAGCAGTAGCTCCAGACTGGCTGCTGAGCAATTGCTGCAAACGTCGCCGTTCCTCTTCTGCCTCGGACAGGTTTGATTCCATCAAAGTCAGGCTTGCCCGCAGATCGTTTTGGCCAGTGCGTTCCAGTGCCAGCAATTCGGTCAGTTCGGAAATCTGGGACTGCAGGCGGCTGAGCAACGTATCGCGGCCCGAAATTTCCTGACTGAGGAAAAACTGTGCCAGCATGAACAGCGACAGCAGGAAAATCATGACAAGCAAAAGCGAGGCCATGGCATCCACAAAGCCTGGCCAATAATCTCCGCGCGTTTCCCGCCGTCTTGCTCGTGCCAGCGCCATTCTGGTTTAAACCCTAATTGCCGCCTGTATTGCGGTCTCGTTGTACAAGTGCCTCGAGCAGACGCCTGACCTGATTTTGTTGTTCAGACTGGGACTCTACCCAACTGCGCACCACCTGCTGTTCAGATCGCATGTGCTGCACCAGGCCCTGAATTCCCTCGGCCAGGCTTGCCATCGCTGCGCCCGTCGGCTGAGCCGCGTTGCCAGCGCTGTTATTCTGAGCCATGGACCGGCTCAGCTTGTCGATCGCAAGGCGTAAATCATCAAGCACCAGAGAATTGGTGCCTTCGCCTTCTGCAATTGAATCTTCAAGTTCGGCGACTGTTGACAGCCAATCTTCCAGATCAGTGTAAAAGCGGGTTTGCGCCTGACCAGCCTGCAAATCCAGAAAGCCCAGAATAAGGGACCCGGCCAGACCGAACAGGGATGATGAAAAAGCGGTACCCATGCCGGACAGTGGTGCTTCCAAGCCGGTTTTCAGATCTTCAAAAATAACGCCGGCATCACCGGAGCCCACATTCAGCGACTGGATTGTATCGCCCACCGAGCCAACGGTGCGCAGCAGGCCCCAAAAGGTACCAAGCAGACCAAGGAACACCAGAAGGCCTGTGAGATACCGTAAAATCTCGCGCGATTCGTCGAGACGGACGCCAATCGATTCCAGCACTGACCGCATGGTTTGCTGGCTGATAGCCATCGCCCCCAGACGGTCTCCCAACATGGCAGCCATTGGCGCCAACAAAATGGGGGGCCTTGCATATTCAATGTTGGGATCGGATCGTCGAAACCCGTTGACCCATTGCACTTCGCGAAACAGCAGCAGGACCTGCCGCAGCGACAGAAGAATACCGATGATGAGAACCGCAAGGATGAGACCGTTCAACCCGGGATTGCTTACGAAAGCAGTGATGATCTGTTGATAGAGGACCAGGGCAATAAAACCGACGATGATCAGAAATATGATCATGCGCCAAAGAAATACCTGCGGCGATGAAAGCCGATAAGGATCGTAGTCACGCGCCATAAATCGATCGTACTCCGTCAGACACTGCCCGACCACCAGTCTGTTCCGTTCGCCCTGGCCGGGTCGACCTGATTCCAGGCCGGGATTTGCGAATCTTGCATTGGACGAACTTCGTCAATCCCCAAGGAATAGCGCGAATTTGTGGCCAAGCAAAAGCAGATTTCGAAATTGTCCTGATTTTGGCCGGATAAATGGTCAAATCAGGGTTATATGAGAATGTTTCTTAACTGTGAGACACTGATATTCGAGGCGTTTCAGGCTGCGAACCCTAATTGTGGTCCTCTGGCAGAACCGGCAAAGGCGCACACGGGATGCCTTCTTCCAGTAATTCCTGCACGTCATCGGCAGAGGCTTGCCCATAAATGGGGCGTTCATCTGCTTCCTTGAAGTGGATTTTGCGGGCTTCGTCAGCAAAGCGCGGGCCGACATTTTCTGAATTTGCAATCACAGAGTCGCGCCATTCCCTCACAGCTATCATTACCTTGCCCCTTATTTCAGGTGGCAGGTTGGAGAGCGGATTGGGTGGCGTCGTTTGCGATTGAGGCGTCTGGCGCGCGTTTTGCGAGGGCACGGGGGTCTGAGGGACAGGTTCTGACGCCGATCCGGGCGCCAATCCCGGCGCCGACTGCGTTGCTGGTGCAGCCGTGGCTTGTGGCTCGCTGTCAGGTCGCTCGCTGTCAGGTCGCTCGACTGGGCCCATCGTCTGGTTGGACTTCTTGGGAACGGACGGTGTCATCAGGGCTTTTTCAACGGTGGTCGATCCGCATTCGGGACAGGCCAACAAGCCGCGCTTCTGTTGTGTCAGAAAATCATCGCCCGACCGAAACCAACCGTCAAAGCGATGGGTATGGCTGCATTGGAGTGAAAAACGGATCATGCGGCAGCACTTTGTGTTGTCAGGCGCAGTATCGCCGGCTGATCATTGGTCAAGGCCGGGATTTTACGACGCGCGGCTTTCGCCAGTTCAGGGTCAATATCGGCTGTAATGACTGAAGGGTTTTCACCATCAGCTTCTGCCAGAACGGTGCCCCAGGGATCTACAATCATGGAATGGCCGAAGGTTTCGCGGCCATCTTGATGTGTGCCGACCTGTGCGGCGGAAATCATGAATGCGCCGTTTTCAATGGCGCGCGCGCGCTGAAGAACATGCCAATGGGCCGCGCCTGTTTGCCGGGTGAATGCTGACGGGGCTCCAAGCAAAATCGCACCGGCCTGGGCATAGGTGCGAAAGAGCGCCGCAAAGCGCAGATCATAGCAGATCGAAAGGCCGAGTTTGACCGGTATCTGATCCCCCATCTGATCCCGCATCTGGCCTGGTGTCATCTCTACAAGAACGGCTTCGCTACCGGGGCGATAAGCTTTGGATTCACGCCAGCTTTCGCCGCTGTCGAGATCCACATCGAACATATGAATTTTGTCATAGCTGGCCGCAATGCTGCCATCGGGCCGAAACAGGAAGGCCCGATTGGCAATGGTTGGCCCGCCATCGGATTTCGGCAGGGCAACTGCCATGGAACCGATGTGGAGCCAGATTTTCAATGCGCCAGCCAGTTTGGCAAATGCGCTGACAGATGGATTGTTCTGTTCAGGTGCGATGGCCTCCAGAAGTGCAGAGCGCTTCTGCTGCACAATTGTTGTCATTTCCGGTGTCTGTATGTAATGCGCGCCTTGGGCCGCAGCTGCGCGTATCAGCTCTGTGGCAGTTGCCATATTGTCTGAGACAGACGTACCGGAGTTCATCTGGATGCAGGCTGCCTTGAAGCTGTTCTGCGACACGGTTTTCACCTTTATGCAGCGTTCAGAAGTTGATCAAGTTTTCCAGCACGTTCCAGGGCGTTCATCTGATCGAAGCCACCAACATGGATATCCCCAATGAAAATCTGCGGGAATGTGGACGCGCCATTGGCACGTTGCATCATTTCCCTGCGCAAGGCCTGATCAAAGGTCGCATCATGCTCCTTGTAGGCAACACTCTTGCGGTCCAGCAAGGATTTGGCGGCTGAGCAATAACCGCACATGGCGCGGGTGTAGATGATCACATTCGTCATGGCAGTCCTTTTGTGCAGCAGGGTTGCTTCCATATAGGCGCGCACTTGTATATAGGCGCGCACTGGGCTTTTTCACAAGCCGTGTTGCAACAGGTAGGCATATGGACCTTAGAGATCAATCGGGTCTGTATCTGACAAAAGACCTTCCGCCTCTGATCCACGAGGATCAGACACAAGCGCGAATGTCAGAACACGCACATGCGCAGCGCCTGCGCGCAGGCAGGCGCGTGTGGCGGCTTCCACAGTGGCGCCGGTTGTCAGGACATCGTCAATCAGCAGAATTGTACGGCCGGACATCTGCATGGCTCCTGTGGGCGTTGCCCGAAAAGCGCCGCGCACATTGTTGGCGCGTTCGTTGCGGGTCAAACCAACCTGCCGCTCTGTTTTGCGGATGCGTTCAAGTGCCAATGGCTGACAGTCCAGTTGCAGCCGGTTTGAAACATCTCGCGCCAGCAAGGCTGCCTGATTGTAGCGTCTGCGCAGCAAACGCCAGCGGTGCAGCGGAACGGGAACAATGATCGGGTTGCCCAAGAGGAAGGCAGCATCTGCTTCGCGTGCAGCGCGGACCATCCAACGCCCCAGTACCGAGGCAAGGTCCGGCCTGTCCTCGTATTTCAGCCTGGCCACCAGCTTGCGGGCAACTTCATCATAAAGAACCGCGGCACGGGCCATTTCATAGGGTGGTGGGCTGGCAATGGCCTGTGCGCTGACAATCCCCGGTCCCAGATCATATGAAAAAGGCGTGCCCAGAACCGCACAACATGGTTTGGCAATGAACCGCAATCGGTTCCAGCAAGATGGACACAATGCCCCTGGCTCCAGCACCCTTTCGTCGCAGGACAGGCAGGCCGGTGGAATGGCCAGATCCAGCGCAAAGCGGCCCGTAAATCTGGCAATTCGGGACAGTGTTGCAGGCAAGGAACTGATAATCAGATCTGGTATCGGGTTCATTTTCCGTGACCGCGTTTCGTATCGCCCGGAGTTTAGGATTGATACTGCCAGAAAGCCAGTCACCCAAAGCGAGTCTTCAAAATCAGACTCCAGCCCCAACCCTCCGAGTCTTATTTACTTTCTTAGGGCTGGGCGGGCTTTATCTTGCCCACCTTCCAGCCTATATAGGCTAGGAAGCTGCGCTTCTCGTGGTGCACGACTTATTCTTGGGGCCTTATCAATCCAAAAGGGAGCTGTTCCTGACCTGGCTCGTGGGCCGGGACATACGGCGCCCACCTACAAAGTAGGTTCCCAGGATTGTTCACCGTATCACGGTCGCCGCGGCTTCGCTTGTTACCCATGGACGGACTTCTTGGACAAACCTCAGGCTCTCGATAAACCCGCCATGCGCGCCATGTGTCTGGATCGGCGCAACGCCCTGTCACCAGAATTTCGTGAAAAGGCATCGCGGCAGATATGCCATCATGTGATGGATCTTCTGTCAGATCGTGCGCTGTTAAACGGCTCTGAGATAAAGGGTCTTGAGATTTCAGCCTATCTTCCCATCCGCTCCGAAGTTGATTTATCAGACTTGATATCGCAACTGGAAGGCGCTGGAGCCCTCGTTTCATTGCCTGTGGTTTTGAGCAGAACCGAAATTGTTTTTCGGCGCTTTCGATCCGGAGATGTATTGCAGGCGGCCGGATTTGGAACAACAGGGCCAGCGGCCGATGCTGAAACTGTTGATCCAGCGCTATTGCTGATGCCGCTTGCGGGATTTGACGCAAAGGGTGCGCGCATCGGTTATGGCGCCGGTCACTATGATCGGGCGATAGAGCGTATGTTGGAAAAGTCTCTGACACCCATCACCATCGGGATCGGCTTTGCTACGCAAAATGTGGCGCATGTGCCAGCCGAACCGCATGATATGCCGCTGGCGGCAATTGTTACAGAAAATGGAATCATGAACGCGATGGATGTGAACGCATGAGGCTTCTATTCGTAGGAGATGTCGTGGGCCGCGCTGGCCGCACGGTTGTACAGGAAAAACTGCCAGATCTGGTATCTGACTATGCGTTGGATTTTGTTGTCGTCAATGGCGAAAACGCAGCTGGCGGATTTGGCATTTCCGAAGAGATTTTCATTGATCTGATCGATGCGGGAGCCGATGTGGTTACGACCGGCAATCATGTCTGGGATCAGCGCGAAGCGCTGGTGTTTTGCACCCGATACGATAATTTTCTGCGGCCGCTGAATTATCCAATTGGCACGCCTGGCAAGGGTGCCGGGCTGTTCACCGCCCGAAACGGGGCGCAGGTGCTGGTAATGAATGCCATGGGCCGGGTCTTCATGAACCCGCTGGATGATCCGTTTCAAGCGGTTCAGCGTGAGCTGGATGCAGCACCCCTGGGCAAGGTTTCTGATGCTGTGCTGATTGATTTTCACGCAGAAGCGACCAGTGAAAAACAGATTATGGGCCATTTTGTAGATGGTCAGGCCTCATTGGTGGTCGGCACCCACACCCACGCGCCAACGGCGGATCATCAGATTCTGGATGGTGGCACCGGCTTCATGACCGATGCGGGCATGAGCGGCGATTACAACTCCATCATTGGTATGGATCATGCCGAACCACTGCAGCGTATGACGAATGCAATTTCCACTGGACGGTTTCAACCTGCGTTGGGAGAGGCTACCCTGAGCGGTGTTGCCGTGCTGGTGGATGATGATACCGGCTTGGCGCAGAAGATCGAGCCAGTGCGGCTTGGCGGACGTTTGCAGGAGCATATTCCATCATTCTGGATTGAGCAGGATTGATGTAAGAAGCGGGTCAAGCGGTGGCGGTGCTGGATTTTCCGCACAAGCAAGCTTATAAGCCCCGCAACAGTTTGATCTTTGATTTGAGTTCAGACCCTCGTTCCAACCAGATAATCGCATTCAGGTAATCTCATGGCAGGCCATTCCAAATTCAAGAACATCATGCACCGCAAGGGTGCCCAGGATAAAAAGCGCTCCAAGGCATTCTCCAAATTATCCAAGGAAGTCACGGTTGCGGCCAAAATGGGCGGTGGTGATCCGGATGGCAATCCACGTCTGCGTCTGGCCATTCAGAACGCCAAAGCGCTGTCCATGCCGAAAGATAATATCGAGCGCGCCATCAAAAAGGCGGAAGGCGGAGACGCGGAAACCTATGATGAGATTCGCTATGAGGGTTACGGCCCCGGCGGTGTTGCAATCATCGTGGAAGCTCTGACCGATAATCGCAACCGGACCGCCAGTAATGTGCGTGCAGCCTTTACCAAATTCGGTGGATCACTGGGTGAGACAGGTTCCGTTGGCTTCATGTTTGATCGCGTTGGCGAGATCATATTCCCGGTCGAGGCCGGTGATGCGGATGCCGTCATGGATGCTGCTATCGAAGCGGGTGCCGAAGATGTGCAGTCAGATGAGGATGGCCACACGATTTTGTGCGGTTTTGAAGACATCAACGAGGTGTCCACTGCTCTTGAAGCCTCACTTGGCGAAGGCGCTTCGGTTAATCCAACCTTCAAGCCACAAACCGGTACACCGGTTGAGGAAGACAAGGCTGGAACTTTGATGAAGCTCATCAACATTCTGGAAGATGATGATGATGTGCAGAACGTCTATTCGAATTTCGAAATTGACGATGAAATCATGGAAAGACTGGCCGCTGAATAAACGGCCCGTTGCAGTCTTTTAACACCTGCCAATTGATGCCAGAGGCAACAGCTTGACCCATTGCGTTCGTATTATTGGCATTGACCCCGGGTTGCGCCGCACCGGTTGGGGCGTGATTGAGAGCGAGGGCAGTTCGCTGCGGTTTATCGCTTCGGGGACAATCAAATCTGCCGACAAGGCAGATTTGGCAGTGCGGCTGGAACAGCTCTATCGCGGGCTGGATGGTATTCTCAGGTCACATGCGCCGGACGAAGCTGCTGTTGAGGCAACTTTTGTCAATAAGGATCCCAAGTCGACCCTGAAGCTGGGTCAGGCAAGGGGGATTGCCATGGTGGTTCCCGCGCTGGCCGGGCTGAATGTTGCCGAATATGCGCCCAATCAGGTGAAAAAAACCGTTGTTGGGGCAGGCCATGGTGACAAGGGCCAGATCCGCATGATGGTGAAAATTTTGCTTCCCAAAGCGGTGTTTGACTCAGAGCATGCAGCTGACGCGCTGGCCATCGCCATCTGCCACGCCCATCACCGCGGAGCCATGTCACGCATTCCGGCTGCTTGAGGTAAAGTTGGCTGCCCCCGTAAAAAACTCAAAGCAAAGGTGAATGCGCCTGGATTGTTTTGACTGAACACTAGTCGCGGCTGTCTTTTTCCGGCTGAGTGATAACGGCATTTTCCTCGCTATATATCACCGCGAGGAACTTTGCCGGTTCGGTCTTGCTGGGATTTTCAGTGTGTTTGTGCAAGGCTCCAGCCGGTTCGATCCAGCTTTGCCCGGGGCTATATTCCACAGGGTCCCCGCCTTCCATCTGACTGCTAATCCGGCCCTGCAGCAAATAAACGTATACGAAGCCACCATGCCGATGGGGTCCGACGACCGCACCAGGTGCAATTTCGACTGTCAGGGCAGTCACGATATAATCGGGGAAGTCGGGCAAGATCGATTGGTGAAGCATTTCGCGGTGAACACCGGGGTTGCCGCGCTTTGAATCATGGGCGTAGCCCTTCATCGGCACGGCAATCGCTATGAGGTAGAAAAGCAGGAAGCTGCAAAGGTTCAGCCTTGAGTGCCGCCAGATTGTGTCCTGATTTTTTCCCGGCGTTGATGCCAGTTTGGCGGCGTCATTGTTGATACGTGTCACGCTATGGGCCTTGTGTTGAGTTTGCATGGTCAGGCGGGCATCTGCGCGCCGACACCGATGCGGTTCCACAAGTTCATTGTGCCGATAGCCACGGTCAGCGCCGCCAGATCCTGCTCACTCAGCTCTGCGTGAGCGGCCTCGTAGTCGTCATCCGAAACACCTGTCCCGGCCAGCAATGTGAGAGCTTCAGCCCAGGACAATGCGGCCCGCTCCCGTGCATCGAAGGCGCTTGTTTCCCGCCAGACAGGCAGCAGATTAATGAGGTTCTGTTCGACATCATCATTAATAGCCTCTTTGACATGCATACCGACACAAAACGCACACCCGTTTATCTGAGAAAACCTGATCTTGATGAGGTGAATGAGGC
>CAZOCA010000009.1:0-16303 GCA_964578105.1 uncultured Pararhizobium sp. | reverse complement strand
CAGAGAGCGCGATGACACCTGCAAGTATTTTTACAATACGATTCATAGAGAAATTTCCCTGATTAACTGAGTGATTGGCTCGCCCATTCGCTATTAGACATCAGGCACGAAGGGTTTGCCAAGGCATGCGGGTGAATTCTTTTTTACAAGAGTACGATTCCTGGAAATCAAAACAAGCACGATGATCGTTGCCAGATACGGCAAACTGGACAGGAACTGCGATGGAATATTGACCCCTGCAGCCTGCGCATGCAGTTGAAGGATCAGCACGGCCCCAAACAGGTAGGCACCGGCCAAAAGCCGTCCGGGCATCCACGTTGCAAAAACAACCAGAACAACAGCGATCCAGCCACGGCCGGCCGTCATGCCTTCTGTCCATTGTGGCGTATAGACCAGCTACAGATAGGCCCCCGCCAGCCCGGCACAGGCACCGCCAAAGATAACGGCCAGGTAGCGCACTTTGCGTACCGATACGCCTAATGCGTGGGCAGAGGAATGACTGTCGCCAACTGCCCTCAGCGACAAGCCCGCACGGGTTTTGAAGAGAAAGAACCAGACGATCAGCAACAAGAACACAGAGGCATAGACAATCACGTCCTGGGAAAACAGGATTTTGCCAACATAAGGAAGATCAGATAGCCCCTCGATGCTGATTGGAGACAGTTTGACGCCGGGCTGTCCGATATAGGCATCGCCAATCATGCCAGACAGGCCAAGGCCCAGTATGGTAAGCGCAAGCCCTGTTGCCACCTGATTGGTGACCATGGATATGGTCAGGAAAGCAAAGGGGAGCGACGCAGCAGCGCCCGCTGCAATGCCCGCAGCGATCCCCAGATAGGGCGATCCGGTTGAGAACGCGACGGCAAAGGCACCCACGGCACCCATGATCATCATGCCCTCAACGCCCAGATTCAGGACACCGGCGCGCTCTGCAACCAATTCTCCGCACGCTGCCAACAGCAACGGCGTTGCAGCAGTGATGATGGTCAGAATTATGGCTTCATACATTTCCATCAGCTTGCCTCCCTGGCAACGCCAACGCGGCGGAAGGTGTAGACAATGAACGTGTCACAAGCCAGCACGTAAAACAGCAACAGCCCCTGGAAAACCCGGGCGATCTTGTCCGAAATTCCCAGCGTGACCTGTGCGGCCTCGCCGCCCAGATAAGACAGCGCCAGTACAAAGCCCGCGATTACGATCCCGATCGGGTTCAACCTGCCCAGAAAGGCAACGATAATGGCGGTAAAGCCATAACCCGGTGAAATTACCGGACGCAATTGCCCGATGGGACCAGCCACCTCAAGAATACCGGCCAGACCGGCCAGAGCACCGGAAACCGCAAAGGCAAAAACGATCATTTTGCTCTGACTGAAACCGGCAAACCGAGCGGCACGCGGCGATTCACCTATAACCTGTATCTGAAAGCCGTGAATGGTACGGGCCAGATAGAAGGCCGCCACAAGTGCAATTATGAGCGCAATCGGAAAACCGATATGCATCCGGCCTCCTTCGATGATCAGAGGCGTTACCGCGTCACTGGGAAACAGACGGCTTTCCGGAAAATTGAACCCTTCAGGATCCCGCCATGGGCCGCGGACCAGCCAATCCAGGAAAAACTGGGCCACATAAACCAGCAAAAGACTGGTGAGGATCTCATTTGCGCCAAAACGAATTTTCAAAGCAGCGGGTATAAGCGCAAACAAAGCGCCCCCCGCCATGCCAGCTGCAACCATTGCGGGGAAGACAAATGGGCCTTCCCAACCAACCATCATGATTGGAAAATAGGAGCCAGCGAGAGCACCGGCAACAAATTGACCTTCGGCTCCGATATTCCAGATATTCGCGCGATAACAAATCGACAGGCCAATACCTATCAGGATCAAAGGCGTCGCCTTGACCACAAGTTCCTGAAGCGACCAGGCGCTTTGCAGCGGCTCCAGAAAGTAAACACTCAGTCCTTTGACAGGATCGATTCCCAGACTTGCGAACAGAACGGCGCCGGTCGCCAACATCAATGCGACAGCGATCAGAGGTGAAAACAGCGACATCCACGCTGAATGCTCTTCTCTGCGTTGTAGTTTAAACGGCATCTTCCGCCTCCCTGTCACGCATCAGCGACTGCGCCATGGCTTCCGCAGTGACTTCGGGTGGACCGTTGGGGTCCATACCGCCCATCAACAATCCGATCTGTTCCCGTGTCACTTCATCAATCGGGTACATGTCCGACATGTGGCCTTCAGAGATTACGGCGACCTGATCGGCGATTTCGAAAATCTCATCCAGATCCTGGCTGATGACGACAATCGTCGTGCCACCTCGAGACAAATCCACCAGTTTTTGCCGGATCAGACTGGCCGCTCCCGCATCCACGCCCCATGTTGGCTGGGAAACAATCAGCAATTTCGGTCTGCGTTTGACTTCGCGACCCATAACAAATTTTTGCAGATTTCCACCTGACAGAGCCCCAGCCTCCACATCTGGATGCGCCATGCGCACATCAAATGCCTCGGTAATTGCCCCCTCCAGACGTGCCAGCGCCATGCGGTCAATAATACCTTTTCTCGTGGTGCCATCATTGGCATTGTTCCACGACAGCAGAATATTTTTGCTGAGCTTCAAGCTGGCCAAAGCGCCATGACCATTGCGTTCTTCTGGCACGAATGCCGCGCCGCGCCTGCGACGTTCCGCTATGCCATCAGCGCCACAGGGCCATCCTTCAAAAACAATCGCACCGACATCCGAAACAGGTGTTTCGCCTGATAATGCACCAAACAATTCGGCCTGGCCGTTGCCGGCAATACCGGCAATGCAGAGGATTTCGCCCTTTGCAACATCGAAGGACACATCAACGAGACTGGTTCCGGTGTTCAGTTCAGGTTCCAAATTTAGCGCTCTGACCACCAGACATTTTTTGGCGTCGTGCAAATCCTGCGGCACACGTTTGACATCGGCAACTTCACTGCCAACCATCATAGCAGCCAGCGTTTTTGCGTTCTCGTGCTGTGGGTCACATTCGGAAATGAGTTTGCCATGACGCAAAATAGTGGCGCGGTGACACAGCCGCTTCACTTCATCCAGCCTGTGGCTGATATACAATATGCTTTTATGCTCGGACGCCAGTTTTTCCAGGACCAGAAACAACTCGTCCGCTTCTTGGGGGGTCAGAACCGATGTCGGCTCATCCATGATAATGAGATCCGGCTCCTGAAGCAGACATCTCACGATCTCGACCCGCTGCCTTTCACCAACCGAAAGGTCCGCAATTGTTGCTGTTGGATCAAGCGGAAGGCCATAATCAGTCGATACAGTTTTAATACGTTGTCGCAGATTTTTTGCCTGTTGCGGCGGCAGCGCCAACAGAATATTTTCTTCTACGGTGAGCGCTTCAAACAGTGAGAAGTGCTGGAACACCATCCCAATGCCCAATTGCCGAGCCATAGCCGGGTTCTTGATGGAAACCTCGGCCCCCTTCCAGCTCAACGTGCCTTCATCAGGTCGCAAACTGCCATAAAGCATTTTTACGAAAGTGGATTTACCGGCACCGTTCTCCCCCAGGAGGGCATGAATTTCACCGGGAAAAAGAGAAAGGTCGATGTAATCATTTGCCGTCAGGGACCCGAAACGTTTTACGATACCTCTGGCCTGCAACAACGGTGTTGCATTATGCGATTGTTCATCTGTCAAGTTCGTTCACCCCACTATCCAGAGATGTATTAGGGCGCGTTGCCTTACAAAAAACAAGTTCCGTTTTAGATTTTGGCGGGTTTTCCCATAAAAAGCTGCGCAGAAACGGAGGCAGCGATTACGCTCGGCTCCTTGTTTTCAAGGCCGGGAATACCAATTGGACAATGAAAACTTCTGGCTAAATCCTCATCAAGCCCGGCTTTGATCAGCATTGATTCGAACCTTGCCCGTTTGGTCTTGCTGCCAATTACACCAACAAAGGAAAAGTCCGCTTTCAACGCTGCCTCCAGTATGGCCAGGTCCTGTGCGTGGCTGTGCGTGAGGATGATGATGGATGTTTCAGGTCTCAGATCAACGAGAATGGAGCGCGGATCAGACAGCGCGTGCATGCTGACATTGTCCGGCGCAAGGCCTGGAAACATGTCTGCACGGCTGTCGACCCAGACGATCCGAGCAGGCAGCAGTGACAGCGACCTCATCAATGCTTTTCCAACGTGCCCTGCCCCGAATATAGCAACGGGAACCGAGTTGATGCCGAAGCGTTCGGTACCTTCGGATTCAACAATTGTGCGGTGAATGAGATCGGTGTCCGTACGTGATTTTGTAGTCTCAAAGCGTCCGATGCTTTCCGCCTCTGCCAGAACATCCGCTTCTTTCAGGCGCTCCGGGTTCCATGCTTCATAGGTGAGCGCGACATGCCCTCCGCAACACTGTCCCAGATTTGGGCCAAGAGGCACATTCAGTTGCTCGAACACTTTGCCTGCCTCGGCAAATTTTGTGGCATGGCTCAGCGCTTCCCATTCGAGTGCGCCGCCACCAATCGTTCCATAGAACTCGCCATTGGGAAGCACGACCAGCCCCGCCCCAGCACCGCGTGGCACCGAACCGCGCGCTTCCTGAACAAGCACAAGAACAACCGACTGATGGTCAGACAGGCATTTTGCAAGGGGTTGCCACAACTTCATGGGTGACAAATCATGACCGTTACGACGGCTCCAATGATGCAATTGCGGACAGGATGGCCTCAGGTGTCGCCGGCGCGTCCAATTGCGGTTTGGTGCCCGGCTTTATGCTGGCAATCGCGTGATAGATGGCACTAAACACAGATATGCCATGCATCAGTGGTGGTTCACCCACCGCCTTGGAGCGATAGATTGTGTCTTCCCGATTGCCGGAACTTTCATAGAGATTGGTTACAAAATGCTCCGGGACATCGGACGCACACGGGATTTTGTAGGTTGATGGCGCGTGCGTGCGCAATCGGCCCTGATCATCCCACACCAGTTCTTCTGTGGTCAGCCAACCCATGCCCTGCACGAAGCCGCCCTCAATCTGGCCAATATCGACAGCCGGATTAAGAGATTTCCCCACATCATGCAGAAGATCGACCGCAGTAACTTTCATCTCGCCAGTCATTGTATCGATCTGCACTTCCGAGCAGGCAGCCCCGTAGGAAAAATAGAAAAATGGACGGCCTTTGACCTCATCCCGATTCCAGGAGACTTTTGGTGTGCGATAGAACCCGGAGGCCGACAGCGAAATCCGATCAAGATGCATCTCTTGTGCAAGTTCACTGAATTTCATGCTGCTATCGCCGACAGTTACTTTGTTATCAGCAAAGACCACGTCGTCTGGCTGGGCTTGAAAGCGTTCCGCCACAAAGGTTCGCATGCGGGCTTTTATCTGATCTGCAGCCGCCTTTGCCGCCATACCATTCAAATCTGACCCGGAAGAGGCGGCAGTTGGACCCGTATTTGGCACCTTGTCCGTGACAGTGGCTCCAATTTTGACCTGATCGAGATCGATGCCGAATTCCTCGGCCACGACTTGCGCTACTTTAATGTAGAGGCCCTGCCCCATTTCGGTACCGGCATGGGTGAGATAAACTGAGCCGTCCGTATAGACATGCACCAGCGCCCCGGCCTGATTGAGATGGTTCAGTGTAAAGGCAATGCCGAATTTTACCGGCGTCAGCGCTATCCCCTTTTTCAGGAATCGGCTGGTTTTGTTAAATGCATCAATTTCCGTACGTCTATGCCGATAGTGGCTGGTCTGTTCCAACTGAGTGACCAGATCATCGATAATATTGTCTTCAATGACCATACCAAATGGTGTGACGTTGCGGCTGTCATGACCATAGAAATTGACCTTTCGCACATCCAGCGGGTCGAGGCCCGTTTCGATGGCGATTTCATCCATCATACGCTCGGCAAACAGAACCCCTTGAGGCCCACCAAAGCCCCGAAAGGCTGTCGCGGAGACAGTGTTGGTGCGCAACCGGTGTGACCTGATACGCACATCAGGATAGAAATAGGCGTTGTCAGAATGGAACATGGCGCGGTCGTTGACGCCCAACGACAAATCCGCCGAATGGCCGCAGCGGCTGGCCAGATCCGTATCAACAGCGATCAAGCGGCCGTTTTCTTCAAACCCGGCTTCAAAACCGACTTCAAAATCATGGCGTTTGCCGGTCATGATCATATCATCATCACGATCAAGCCTCAGTTTGCAGGCCTTACCGGTGACCTGTGCCGCGAGTGCAGAAATGGCTGCCCATTGCGAGGCTTGACTTTCCTTGCCGCCAAAACCGCCGCCCATCCTTCTCGTCTCAACCGTCACGGCGTGCTGAGGCACATGCAGCACATGAGCCACAACATGCTGAACTTCCGTCGGGTGCTGCGTGGAGGACAAGACGGTCATATCTCCGTCCTCTCCCGGAATGGCCATGGCAATCTGGCCTTCCAGATAAAAATGTTCCTGACCGCCAATTTTCATACCTGATTTCAGGCGATGCGGTGCAGTCTTGATTGCTTCGACAGGCTCTCCGCGCAAAAACTGATAGGTTTCAAGCACCTCTGAGCCGACCTTGCGCGCATCTGCAACTGATACAAGCGGTGCTTCATCAGCTTCATAGACCACCTTGGCAAGGCGCGCCGCTTTGCGCGCAGCCAGACGATTGGTTGCGACAACTGCAAACAAAGCCTGCCCATGAAAGGTCACGACATTCTCAGCAAACACCGGGTCGTCGCCAGTCCCTGCAGGGCTGGTGTCATTGGCGCCGCGTATATGGTCCAGTGTTAATACGGCCACCACGCCGGGTGCCTGCTTCACGGGGTCCAAATCAATGCTTTTAATCTGACCACTTGCGATGGTGGCAAGACCGGGAACCACATGCAGAGTTCCGGCAGGTTCCGGCACATCATCAATGTATCGAGCCCGGCCGCTGACATGTTTGATGCCGCTGTCGTGTTTTTTGGCTTTGTGAACTGTGGCTGTGGTGTTGGTCATTCGGCGGCCTCCAGATCATCTGGCCGTGTCGCCGTTACCCGTGTTGCACTGCTGGATGTTCCACCGATTTCCAGCAAAGCTTTGCGCAGGAGGTTTTGCGCTGCCGTCATCCTGTAGGACGCACTTGCACGCATATCGCTCATGGGCGCAAAATCATCACTCAATGCGGTGATTGCAGGCGACCAGGCTGCCTCATCTGATATGGACACGCCTTGCAGCAATTGCTCGGCGTGGTTTGCACGTTTTGGTGTGCCGGCCATGCCGCCATAGGCAATCCGCGCCGCAGCAATTTGCCCGCCCTCCAATGTGATCTTGAATGCAGCCATGACGGCCGAAATATCCTGATCGAAACGCTTGGTGATTTTTCCGCACCGCAAATGTTCTTCTGGCTTCAGTGCGGGAATCTGGATTGACGTCAGCAGTTCGCTGGTTTTGCGGTCCTGCTTGCCATACTCAATGAAAAACTCTTCGATGGGCATGGAGCGTTTTTTGTCCGCACTCTGCAATTCGACGACAGCCTCCAGCACAATCAACAAGGGCGGCGTATCGCCGATGGGAGATCCGTTCGCTATGTTGCCACCAATGGTGCCACTTGCCCGGACTTGACGAGACCCGATGCGTAAAATTAACTCTGCAATATCTGGATCAATGTCTGCCAGATGGGACAGAGCCGCCTCATAGGTCACACCTGCGCCCATTGTTAAACCATCGGTGTTGACCGCTATATCCGAAAAGCCCTGAATACGGCCCAAATGCAGAATTTGGGGGAGCTCGTCCAGTCGTTTGGTGACCCATAGCCCCACATCGGTCGCGCCAGCAACGGGCGTTGCATCAGGATATTTTGCGTATAAGTCCAGCGCATCCTTCAATGTGGCAGGTGCCGCGAAAAACGCGTCATCATTACCAACAAACAACGATTGTGATGAGTCCATTGCGCTCATCTCACCAGTGGGGTGGTTTGAAGGAACAATTGGTCCAAAACAGCTTTCCATTGCGGCATCAATAATCGGCCGGTAACCGGTACACCGACACAGATTGCCCGCCAGCCAGGTGTTGACCGTCTCACGTGTCGGCGGGTCCTTGCGGTCCTCATGCAGACAGTACAGCGACATCACAATGCCCGGTGTGCAGAAGCCGCATTGCGAGCCATGGTGGCGTGCCATGGCGTCCTGCACCGGGTGCAAAGCCTCGCCCTCTTTTGATAGATGGTCCACGGTAATCATGTGCCTGCCATGAGCCATGCCGAGTAATTGGATACAGGCATTGACCGGACGGTAGACCAATTCGCCATTTTCCAATTCGCCCATGGCGATTGTACAGGCGCCGCAATCACCTTCATTACAGCCTTCTTTTGTGCCGGACAGATTCTTGCGCTCGCGAATGAAGTCAAGCAGCGTATCCGTTGGGCCAAAATCGGTCAGAGTAATGGTTTCATCATTCAGCCGAAAGCAAAGCTCATGCAGCATATCAACTCCCGCGGTAGGTGGAATAGCCGAAAGGTGAGAGCAGCAACGGCACATGGTGGTGCGGACGCCCTGCGCTGTAGCGGAAGCGGATGCTTATGACATCAAAGAATGGCGGCTCTTTTGGAAAGGTCTTCAGATAATCCTCGACGAAGAAACGAATTTCGTAAAATCCATCCTCTGCGTCGTCTGCGGCAACCAATGGCTTATCCGTGCGACCATCAGTATTTGTGACCCGCTCTGCCAAACGGTTTTGTCCGTCTGCAGACCATAATTCGATCCTGAGGCCAGACACCGGAAGGCCCGTGGCCGTATCGAGCACATGTGTTGTCAATCCTGCCATACTTCTCTTTCAGATTTGGCCCATGCAATCTGCATCAGGTCCATTTGTCGCCGAATTATTCTATACCGTCAGAATACTGGCACCTGTCGTCCGACGACTTTCGAGTGCTTCATGAGCGGCACCCGCATCTGCCAGTGCATACTCCTGATGGATTGGAATTTTGACGCGGCCAGACGATACAACGTTGAACAAATCATTCGCACTTTGCTCCAGGTCTGACCGCTCCGCAATATAATTGAATATGGTCGGACGCGTTGCAAATAGTGACCCCTTCAAGGCCAGATCGGCCAGGTTGAAATTCGTGATCGGGCCTGATGCCTGGCCAAATGAGACCCACATGCCAAGCGGCTTCAAACTATCAAGAGATCCGGGATACGTATCCTGCCCAATGGAATCATAGACAACATCAACGCCCTTGCCACCAGTGATTTCCTGAACACGGGCAACAAAATCCTCGGTTCGATAGTTGATTGTGTGATGTGCACCATGTGCTTTTGCCAGTTCAGCTTTTTCAGCTGAACCGACAGTTCCAATAATTGTTGCACCAAGTGCTTTGGCCCACTGACAGGCGATCAGACCAACCCCGCCGGAAGCTGCATGAAAAAGGATGGTGTGCCCCTCGGCAACCTTGAATGTGCGGCATAAAAGATATTGCGCGGTAATGCCTTTCAGCATCATGGCTGCAGCGGTCTTGTCTGAAATATCGTCCGGCAGTGCCACCAGTCGATCTGCCGGTACAATTCGGCTTTCAGCATAAGAACCGATGGGTCCCACATAGGCAACGCGATCTCCAGCTTTCACATGTGAGACGCCCGGCCCAACTGCTTCCACAATTCCCGCGCCCTCATTCCCCGGAATGAATGGCATTCCAGTTGGTGAGGGATAAAGCCCAGAGCGGAAATAAATATCGATGAAATTGACACCAATTGCGGCATGGCGAACAAGCGCTTCGCCTTCCTTCGGATCGGCCAAATCGATGGTCTCATATTTCAGAACCTCGGGGCCTCCGGTTTCGCGGACCACAATTGCCTTTGTCATCAAGTCTCCTTCAAAATCATTTTGGTTTTAGGGATGGTGCCAAAAAATACCCAAGAATGCAAAATGGAAGCAGCGCCATCAATCCGTTTTGCAGCCCAACCAACTTGGAAACGAAACCGATAAGGGGTGGGCCAATGACAAATGCCGTGAAAGCGACCAGAAACACGCTCGCTACATTCACTGCCGCGGGCCTATCATCACGCTCTGCGGCAGCCGTCACAGCCAGAGGAAAAGCCATGGAGGCGCCAAGCCCCACAAGGCCCCATGCCAAAATCGAACCAATGGCCGTTTCCGTAAGTCCCAGAATAAGTAAGCCCAAACAACCGATTAGTGTTGTGATCCGTGCAAGCCTGACCGGGCCCAATACCGTGCGGAAGTGGTCACCGAAGAACCGCCCAATGGCCATGGGAAGTGTAAAGGAAAAATAGGCCATGCCAATGAAAGTCGCGTTGGCACCCACAACTTCCTTCATGTAGATACCACTCCAATCGAAAGCCGCCCCTTCTGACATCTGCAAACCAACTGCAAATACGGCAACGCCCAGCAATGCTCTGGTTGGCAAAGCAAATGTTGGGGCCAATTGGGCCGATGGCGGTGGCACGGGGATGGGCGTGCGCAATTGGATAATCAGAATTCCCGCTATTCCGAAAATCGGGGAGATAATCATGATTTGATGCAGTGGCGAAATCCCTATGCCAGCGCACAATGCGCCCAACCCGGTTCCAATGAGAGCGCCAACGCTCCAAAAGCCGTGACAGGAACTCATAATGGGCTTCGACGCCCATTTCTCAACGCGGTCGGCATCTACATTCATGCCGATCTCAATGAGAGCCAGTGACAACCCAACCACAAACAATGCGACGAACAGAGCCATCATGGATACTGCCAGCGTCGGCAGAATCATGGAAATAGCCACCAGGCTAATGCCAATCAACGATGCCTTCCGTGTTCCCAATCGATCCACCAAGCCACCCGCCAAAACAAGTGAAAGAAGTGTCCCCAATGGCAGGCCCAGAAGGCTTAGGCCCAGTTGGGCATGGTCCAGAGCGAGCGCTTCTTTCAGATCAGGGAAGCGCGGAAAGATTGATGTCAGAACAACGGCTTCGCACAAAAACAAAGCCCGTATGTTCCAAACTGATGCAGATTTTGCTGAAGGTGAAAGTACGGTGGTCATGCGTAATGCCTTAAACCAAGAGGTGAATTGATTGAAGCCATTTTTTGACCGTTTGGTTTAGGGTCCAGAAGTAATTACGCTGCACATACCCATCCGCAGTGAAATTTTCTGCCACCTGTCGCAGACATATCGCCAGACCCCACCTATTACCCTATATGTACGCAAAGGGTTATGTGCGGGAACGTATCTTCGCATGAGTGTCGGGATCAATAGGGTATTATGGATCAACCGGAAATCAACAATCAAACACGTGCCATCATCATAGGCGGCGGTCCTGTGGGCTGGCTGTCTGCACTGGCTTTGGCCCGGGCGGGCTTGGACACAGTGCTGGTCGCGGCGGATAACCCGCTGCAGGATCAGCGCACAATCGCCCTGATGCAAGGCTCACTCGCCTTTCTGGACGAAGTTGGCGTTGATCCGTCATCGATCGAAGATGCCACTCCTTTGGAGACAATGCGGCTGATTGACGGAACTTCACGGCTGATACGCGCACCGGAAGTCAGCTTTCAAGCTGGCGAAATCGGGCATCCATTCTTCGCGCTCAACATTCCCGTTGGCAATCTTGTGAAACAGATTCAGGATGTCGCCTCAACCCACTCTAATTTCAGGTATAAACCGGGTCTCGCTCAGGAGATTTCCTTTGACGATAAGGTGGCTGTCACACTGGAAAGTGGCGAAATCATCAAGGCTGACTTTGTCGTCGGTGCCGACGGACGGAAGTCGAGAGTTCGGCAGGCTGCTGGCATAGCGGTTCGGCAATGGGACTACCCACAAACAGCGCTGGTGACTCACTTTCACCATGAAAAGTCACATCAGAACATTTCCACAGAGTTCCACACTGAAACCGGACCATTTACGCTGGTGCCGCTTCAAGGGAAAAGATGCAGCCTGGTCTGTGTTGTGCCGCCTGATGAAGCAAAGCGATTGATGGCGCTAAGTGATGCAGATCTATCGCGCTACATCGAACAACGTGGTCGTCACCTGGTTGGCCGGGTAAGCGACCTGGGTCCGCGGCAGAGCTTTCCAATGTCTTCACAGATCGCTGATAAAATGGCTGACAACCGAACGTTTCTTGTCGGTGAAAGCGGTCACGCCTTTCCGCCTATCGGTGCCCAGGGATTGAACCTCGGCATTCGCGATGTCGAAGAACTGGCTCAGCAGATTTCACACCTGCCCCATGCGTCGATTACCGATATGGCGGCCGGATACAATCAAAAACGGCAGATGGACGTTAAAAGCCGAACCTTTGGTGTCGATATGCTGAACCGCTCTTTGCTGACCGGGTTTCTGCCGGTTCAGTTTGCCAGGGGCCTTGGTATCTATGCGGCTAAATCATTTGCCCCGTTGCGTCGAACATTGATGCGTCACGGGCTGGGTGCCTATTCCACCTGATTCTGACACCAACCTCCTGTCACATCCCCCTTTGAAAGTTCTTCATGACCAAACCTTTGCTTGTCTTCGATCTCGACGGTACCCTTTTGGAAACAGCGCCAGACCTTGTTGGTACGCTCAATGAAATCCTGACCGAGCAAGGGCTGAAACCGATTCCAATTTCAACTGCCAAGACCTATATTGGTCAGGGTGCAAAGATGATGATTGAAAACGGATTTGCTGCCAATAACAAAACTGTTTCAACAGAGAGACTAGACGGTCTCATGGCTTCGTTTTTGCAGAAGTACGAGGTCAGGATTGCCCGAGAAACACATCCATTCCCCGGGCTGCTCGATGCATTGGATCGATTGCATCAGGAAGGATGGGATCTTGCTGTTTGTACAAACAAAAATGAGCGTTTAGCACGGTTGTTGTTGGGAGAACTGAACCTTACGGAACGGTTTGTCGCTATTACTGGCGGCGACACTTTCGACCACAAAAAGCCACATCCGGAGCATTTGTTGAAAACAGTAGAGCTTGCTGGCGCAAAGGCAGAGCAGGCCATTATGGTTGGTGACAGCCGCAGCGACATTGATGCAGCGAAGGCTGCCTCCATTCCTGTTATCGCTGTTGATTTTGGTTACACGCCCGTGCCGGTGAGCGAGCTAGGTCCTGATTTGATCATTTCCCATTTTGATCAAATTCACGATGCCATCAAGACCATAACGGACGGTTAGAAAGGCTTATTGGTTGGAATAGCCTGTCGGATTGCGTTGTTGCCAGTTCCAGGCGTCCCGACACATCTCAGTCAGATCACGCTTGGCTTCAAATCCAATCAGTTCGCGGGCCTTTGAAGGATCGGCGTAGCTTGTTCCCACATCACCTGGACGGCGGTCAGTGATTTCATAAGGCACGGACCGCCCAGAGGTTGCCTCAAACGCCTTGATGATTTCCAGAACACTGCTGCCCTGCCCGGTGCCCAGATTCACTGCAAAAAGACCGTGTGACTGTAAACAAGTCTTCAAAGCGGCAACATGTCCTTCGGCCAAATCCATCACATGGATGTAATCCCGGACACCGGTACCGTCGGGTGTTTCGTAATCATCGCCAAACACTTGCAGCTTTTCACGGCGTCCCACAGCAACCTGCGACACATACGGAAACAGATTATCTGGAACCCCTTGAGGGTCTTCACCGATCTCGCCGCTTTTGTGTGCACCCACCGGGTTAAAGTAACGCAATACGCCGATGCCCCAATCGGGCTCTGCGGCTGCCAAATCCTGAAGGATTTGCTCAACCATCGCTTTCGAATGACCATAGGGATTGGTTGGTTGTACTTGCGCGTTTTCCGGGATCGGCATTTGCTCCGCGCCGCCGTAAACTGTTGCAGATGATGAGAAAATCAACCGCGTAATCCCGCCCGACTTCAAAGACTGTAACAAGGATAAACTACCGGTGACATTTTCGCGGTAAGTCTCCAGAGGTTCTGAAACGGACCTGCCAACGGCTTTGACCCCGGCGAAATGTATTGCAGCCCCAAATTGATGGCTCTGCAAAATGTTGCTCATGGCATCTGGGTCTGCAACGTCGCATTTATGGCACTCAGGACGTGTGCCGGTAATGGCTTCTATTCTGCTGATCGCGAGTGGATGGCTGTTGCTGAAATTATCCGCGATGACAGGCACAAAGCCAGCCTGAATGAGCGCTACACAGGTATGAGACCCAATATAACCCGCGCCGCCTGTGACCAGAATTTTCGTAGCGTCAACTGCCATAGTCTTTAAGCTGCCTCTTTGGGAGCAACCGGTTCGTTCTTGGGTACTTCTGTCCTTGGCCGACGGACAGATTGTGTTCCCAGGACCTTCCGATACAGCTGCAATGTCTGCTCTGACATATGTCCAATACTGTGGCGCGTGTCGATAATTTTTCGGCCAGCTTCGCCAAAGCTCTGCCGGATTGATGCATCTGTCAATTTGACAATCGCATCTACCGCACTTTCAGTATCCCCGAGGGGATAGAGATAACCGCTTTCGCCATCATCAACGACATCCCGATTACCCACCACTTTACTGGCAACAATCGGCAATCCTTCTGACATGGCTTCCAGCAACGCCAAAGGCATGCCTTCCCAAGTTGAGGTGGAAATAATCATATCTGAACGCCGGAAGACTCGTCTCACATCTGACACGGCACCAGCCATAGTCACGAAACCTTCAAGCGATCTGTTCGCAAGCTCTTGTTCAAACTCTGCCTTACCGGCGCCAACACCCAAGACTGTCATATGGAAGCCTCCAGGAATGTTGCGGCAAGCCAATTTGTCGATGATTTCGAGTAATTCGGCAGGGTTCTTTTGCTCGTCAAATCTGGAAACCGAAACAAGGCTAAGTGGTTGGCCAGCTGTATTGACGTGGTGGCGCTGCAGTCCATTTGGCACGCCGTTTGGAATGACCGTCAGTTCATGCGCCTTAGCAACATGCTGGGCAACGGTTTCAATCTTTTCTCCTTCAGACACACAGATACTTGCATCGGTAAATTTGCCGAGAATAAAGTCAAGCCAGACATTGTAGTCCAGAAACCAGTATTTGAATTTGGCATCCGGGCTCATGCCATGTTGTGTGTAGATGACTTTTCGGCCTGTCGCCAAGGCCACGGGCCGTCCATACACGCCGCCACCCTTGCCATGTGAATGGATAAGATCAATGTTTTTCGCACGCACTGCTCGAGCCATAGCCTTCAACGCGGAGAGAGTCAGACGACGATGCGGGATCTCAACAATCCGATCCTGACCCAACATCGTGATGAAACGCTGGTAGTACGGGCGATCTGCCGGGCAAGCGATGTGAAATTCAACCTGACCTTCCAGGGCCTTCATAAGTTGAAACACATGCTCTGGAGCGCCGCCGGTATCGGCGCGCGCAATACTGATCATGACACGCGGACGTGAATTGATTTCAACCATTTCTGAACCCCATTTTCATGGAGTATAATTAGGCCAATTCTGTCTAAGAATGTCTTAAACCGACAGCACGGAATTGACGGATTATTCTGATCGTCTTTTTGCTTTGTGGGCAGATTCAACCTGATTTGGCGCAAAAAAGTCGTTTTGCTGCTGTTTTTTGAACACTATGTGGCCAAAATACCCTTGCCTGTTTTTTTACGTGTCAGCATTATGTTTCTTGGGATTCGTGGTCGGATAGCGGCTGCGGCGGATAAATTTGGAGCACACATATGTTGTTGAAACGGCTGTTTTTGGCTGTTGCACTTGTCCTGACCGGCAGTGCAGTTGCCCCCTTTGGTGATGGCGGTGCGGAAGCGCGGCAAGTATTTGATCCCTCTTCGCGCACATGGCGTGAAATTGGGCCAACCGCTCGGTATGGCAAGTCCAAAATCAAGCGGAAAATGGTCCGCTATGAGACCAAGCAGAAGCCAGGCACAATCATCGTAAACACAAAAGAGCGCCGTCTCTATCATGTTCAGGGCAATGGCAAAGCCATGCGCTATGGCATTGGTGTCGGCCGTGATGGTTTCCAGTGGGCAGGTACGCACCGCGTATCTCGCAAAGCTGAATGGCCGGGCTGGACTCCACCTGCCGCCATGCGCAAGCGTCAACCAGGCCTGCCTGCTTACATGCCAGGTGGTCTCAACAATCCACTGGGCGCCCGCGCGCTTTACATCGGCAGCACAATCTACCGTATTCACGGCTCCAATGAGCCTTGGTCAATCGGCCAGGCAGTGTCTTCCGGTTGTATCAGAATGACCAACAAGGACGTTGAGCATCTCTATGAGCGTGTCCGAGTTGGCGCGAAAGTGATTGTCGTTCGCTGATTTTCAGCAGACTGACTCATTGAAAAACCGGCACATTCGGCCAGATTTTTTATTCCCGTGTCACCTTTTCACCTGTTCGTGTTTATGGCTCGCGTTTCAGCCCCTTGTCTTCAAGCT